>CAYMCP010000073.1:0-6347 GCA_964388965.1 uncultured Thiotrichaceae bacterium
CAAATACGCTCCACCTAAAATCAATGACTTACAAACTTTTTCAGAGTTTTCAGTTTCATAACTGCCTTTTTGCAATACCAACTTAGTTTGTTGCTGTAAAGTCGCCGATTCTGTCTGAGTTAAATCTTTTGCCGTCAGGACAATAATTGGAATATGACACCAAGTTTTATGTTGTTGCACATGCTGCAAAAAGCTAAATCCATCCATTTCAGGCATCATCAAGTCCAATAAAATTAAATCAGGTTGGTGTACCTCTAAACTTTGTAAAGCTGCTTTACCATGACAAGCTGTTATCACTTCACACACTGTTTTTGCTAAAATTTTCTGCATTAAACTTAAAGTATTGGCATCATCTTCCACCACTAAAATACGATGATGAGATTTAAATTGTGCAACATCAAAAATACGATTCATATTTTTTTCAACAGTAGATTGCGTCCCAATAAAATGGCATTGCACAGGTAAATGTACTTGGAAAAGACTTCCTTTACCTAACTGGCTTGCTAAAGTAATTTCTCCGCCTAATAACTCGGTAAATTGTTTAACAATCGTCAAACCTAGACCCGTACCACCATATTGGCGTGTGGTTGAATTATCTGCTTGCGTAAATGAATCAAAAATATTAACTTGCGCTTTAGGGGAGATGCCCACACCAGAGTCCGCTATCTGAAATGATAACCAGTCTTGCCCTGATTTGACTTGATGGCGCACTGATAAATTAACCGTACCATGTTGAGTAAATTTAGCTGCGTTACTGAGTAAATTCAGCAAAATTTGTTTTAACTTACTTTCATCAATGTCCATTTCATACAAAGTTTCAGGATAGTCGAGAGAAAAATGATTTTGTTGTTTCGCCATTTGTGGCTGTATCATTTGTTCCAAGCTTTTCATAAAATGGGTGAATTGCACCGACTGTTTATCCACCACCATTTTACCCGCTTCAATTTTGGATAAATCTAATACTTGGCTGACCAAAGTCAATAAATGCTGACCCGAATGGCTGATTTTTTCCAAATCATTGACGAAATCATTTAAACCTGAATCCGTTGCATCTTCTTGTAAAATCTCACTATAACCAATAATGGCATTAAGTGGTGTACGCAATTCATGACTCATATTAGCAAGAAAGCGACTTTTCGCAATATTGGCGGATTCGGCTTGTTCTTTAGCTTGAGCTAATTGTTTCGCATCGTTTTCTAAACGCAGTGCATAAGCTTGTAACTGCTGTTGATGACCAGCGATATGGCGTACCATTTTATCAAACGATTTAGCTAATACGCCAAATTCATCTTGACGACGCATTTTAAGTTTTACATCAAAGTTTTTTTGACCTAATTGTCTTGTCGCAAAAATAATATCGTGTAACGGTTTGGCTATTAAGTGTTGCAAAAATGTGTACAGTAGGATAAATACAGTTGCTAAAATAATTGCGCCAAATAATAAAATCAGTTGCGCAGTCTCCCAAGCAATTTGTCCTAATACGCTTTGCGGTAAAGCAATTGCCAAATACCATTGATTAGATTGTAGACGGGTACTCACAATGTATTGTTCAGTTTTTTCATCTTTGACAGGCTGCATGGTTGCGAAGTCAAAATGAGGGGCTTGAGTTGAAAAACGACTAATTACTTGTTTTTGTTGATTATATAAAAAAATATCCGCGTCTGCCCACATCAGCGTATTGAGTTGATTTAAAATAGGTTGAATATCAACTTGTGCTAACACAATAAATTGTAATTGATATTGTTGATAAATCGGTTGTAACACTGTCACCCAAGCTTGATTGTTAGTATATTGAATATTTTGTTCCCACTGTAAATCTGTTTTTTTGAGCGTTTTTTGCAAAAATTGAGAATTTTCTACAGTTTTATCTATTTTTGTTTGTTGACACTGTAAATCAATTTGCCATTTTTCTACAGGATTAATCAGTGACAAACGTACACGAGGCTGTTGCCATTCCGATAAATAGGTTTTTAGGCTGTGTAAAGCAGTTTGTATCTCGCGGCTTTGATTGTGACAGTAGTGTGGATTGTTTGCCGGTTCATGCGTTTGTAAACGTTTTTGGATAATACTCAAATGTTGCACAAAGTTTTTAAAAAATTCATCTAATAAAATACCTTGCTGCACAGCCTCATGTTGTAATTGCTGCATGGTTTGATGGCGAATATTGGTAGCGATATGGCTATAACCCAATACTGCCGTCACGATAACAATTAAAATCATTCCCATTGCCAGTCGTTTAAATACTGTGCCGATAATGGTTTGTTCAACGAAGTGATGCACATTCTGTTGCGCCATATATAAAAATCCTTTTGGTACTTTATTCATATTTATCAATTCATAAGAGTGTGGCGTGGATTCATGTGCAGTCAATAATAAGTATTTTAGCGAGTTACTCCCTTGCTTACCATGAAGCCAACCGCCATACCACCGAAAACCCACAACCAACTAGGTTGAGTGTTTGTACAGCTTGTATAAGAAACAGGTTGTTGCGCTGCACATTGACGAAAAGCAGGTAAATGACTGGTCAGTGATGCTTCACGTAAATTCATAAAAGTTTGTCGAATATCGCTTTGACTAACGTAACGCAAAAGATGGTCGTACATTTGTACATTTTGAATTTCTCCCGCCACACCAAGCTCACAGTTTTCTTGTAATGTATTGGCTGGCACGACATACCAATCGTTTATTGGTATTGGCACTTGGTAACGTTTGAGCAGTGGTAACAGTGCATTAATGTGACGGGTTTCCGCGTCCACAATATTGCGAAATGGGGCAACTTGTCCAAAAGTTTCTAAAATGCGTTGATAACTGGCTTGGGCGCGATATTCATCATAAATTGCAATTTGTAATGCTTGGTGCAAAATCGGCACCGGTGCATTGACATCAATATGTTTAGTAAACAAATACATATCAACGAATCGCTTTTGCTAATGATAAAACTGACGTTTCAATGCTTTTTTTAACTAACGTACCAAATAAGGCACTACCCAACATTGTCCCCATGCGATTTGCTGAATGGTTGCGGGCTGAAGTGGGACAACCTTTGAGCAACTCGGTTTTGTGTAATTGATATAAAATATCTTCTGCTTCAAGTTGTTGGGTATTATAGTAAATGATTAAACTGCCGGCTTTTGGATTAAACTCAGTTTTATCAATACCGTCAGCCTGCTCCAACTTTTTACATAATGTCAGTGCATCTCGTGTGTGATGTTTAAGCGACGTAGCGCGAATGCGTAAACGACCGGGTACGTCATGTACATAGCAACTCATAATGACATTCTCCTAAAACAAAGCTGCATATTGATAAGATTATTTCAAATAATAACGATTCTTATTTTCATTGTCAAATGATTATTATTCTTATTTAGAACTATATCCTAATCATTCACGAATAATAGCAGATTCAGCAACTAAAATTTTATGCGCCATGCCTTTACCCAAAGCCCAGCGCGTTCCTTGACACAAGACAATTAAGCCTTCTGCATGAACATGGCTAACGACTGTGAGTTTAGAGCCTATCGTAATGCCCATTGATAACAAGCGTTTAATTAAATTGTGACCGCCATTAATTGCAATGACTTCAAGCTCAGTATTAGGTTTGCTTAACGTTAGAGGATAAACTTCTGGTTGCTTTGTCATATTTTTTATCCATTTATTTTGAAATGATTGTTACCATTCAAGATAGGAAAATCATTTAGTGGTAGTGAAAATTTGTAGTACAGGAGTGCAAAATTTATTTTGCCTTCAAAAATTGATTAGACTTCACGCAAACGGCTTAATTTTTCTTTCCATTGTTCTAGGCGACTTTGACGTAAACTCACGCCAGCTAAAGAATTTAATAGCACACCAATGGTTGTACCATTGTGCAATAAGGCTGTGGCAATCGGTGATAAAAAGCCTAATGCTGCACCGGCTGCTACAATTGAATTTGCACTTGTTGAAATAGTGAAATGACTTTCAATCATCTCAATCGTTTTATCGCTCAATTCTTTGGCATAAATCAAGGCTTCTAAATGGTCATCTAGCAATACAATACTGGCAGTGGCACGAGCTAAATCTGCACCACGCGGCATTGAAATGCCCACATGAGCAGAAATTAATGCCGGCGCATCATTCACACCATCGCCAACGAATGCGACTTTATAACCTTTATCTTGTAAATCTTGCACCACTTTAGCTTTACCTTCAGGCGGACATTCATAATACACATCGTCCATGCCTAAACGTTCACTCAATGCAATGGCTTTGTCTTTGCTGTCGCCTGTCAATACAATTAGACGTTGGAAACCTAATTCACGTAAACGCACTAATGTGGTTGGCACTTCTTCACGTAAATGGTCACGTAATGCAATCATGCCCATCGGCTCATTGTCTAAAGCCATATATAACAATGTCTTACCATCAGCTTCTAATTGCTCAATGGTCTCTTTATACTCCGCAAATGAAATATTATGATGCTCTTGCATAAAATGCAGACTACCAATTGTCAATTGATTGCCATTCGTTTTGGTGACAATGCCATGTGCTACCATATAATCAACATCTTCATGGTCAATATGACCTAAGTGCTGTTGTTTGGCTAAATTGACCACTGCGTCAGCAACGGGATGAGTTGCATGTTCTTCGACAGAAGCGGCTAAAGCCAGTAATGTATCTTTTGACCAACGGGCTTCATCAAATGAAATCACATTAGTTGTTTCTAATATACCAGTGGTCAAAGTACCTGTTTTATCAAACACTAAAGTATCAGCTTGTTGTAAATTTTCGATACCTTGACCGCCTCGGAATAACACACCATGCGTTGCGCCACGATACATAGATGATTTAATGGCGACAGGCGTACCAAGTTTGAGCGCACAGGCATAATCAACTAAAAAGACCGCCGCCAAGCGTTGCCAGTCACGGGTTAAGGCAAACACTAAGCCGCCTAAGCTAAGCGTATACAATACACGTTGGTCAGCTAATTCTTCAGCTAAACATTGTGTATCTGATTGTTTATTTAATGATTCTTCAATAAATTGTCCGATACGCGCCGTCGTGGTATTATCACCAACTCGCATCGCACGAATTTTCAGACGACCATTTTCAACTACCGTACCCGACATCACTTTATCGCCCAATTCTTTACGCACCGGCACAGCTTCACCTGTCAAAGAAGCTTGATTTACATCAGCTAAACCGTCCACCACTTTGCCATCAATCGGAATCATATCGCCCACACCAATCACGACAATATCGCTTTCAACAATTTCATTGCAATTCATTTCAATAACGACCCCGTCACGTTCAACCCATGCTTTATTGGGCAATGGATGTAATAAATGACGTAATAAAGCATCAGATTGATATTTGGTTTTAGCTTCTAAATATTCACCTAATTCTAATAAACTATGTGTGGTAACAGCCGCGAAATATTTACCACTCCATGCAGCAAGTCCAACAGCAACGCCATCTAAGACTTCAACTTTAATCCCGCGTGTGGCTAATGTGGTGGCAGCTTTAGTTAAAGTCGGTGCGATAGTGAAATAGGTCACGGCGACTTTGAGCGTTGGACTTAAAAATGGGAAAACGAGCATGGTCAAGCCAGACCATAACATACCGCTAACATCAGGAACTTTGGCTTGTTTTTTCTGAACTGTAGGGCAATTGTTGACAGAAAGTTGCTCACATAAATCTAAAATTTTACTTTTTGTTTGTGCTTGCCCGTCATATTCCAACACAATGGCACAAGCCGGTAAATTTACCCGTGCCGAACGCACACTGACTTGACGACTGAGGTGCATTTCTAAATAGGCTTTATCCACACGTTGTTCTTCAGCCAATAAACTAAGCTTTAAACGCAAACGAGTGGGCAATTCATGGATAATTTTAACTTTATTGTTCATCGTATTAGCACATTTAGATAAGAAAAAGCATCTCATTCCAATTTTTGCCTAGATTTATGAATACAGTTTGCTGACTGAAAAATCTGAAACAGAATTGAGCGAATGAGATACAAAACAGATTATAATTTTTGCTGTTCTTCGCTTTTCACTTCAGCCTCAGCATCTCGGAAACGCTCTTTCATTTCTTCAATACCACCTTGAAATAAATTCCACACCTTCACCATAGATTTAACTGTATTTTTTTGTACAGACTCATTGGTTAATAAGAAGGTAGCCGCCGCACCCACTATCGCCCCTTTTATAAAACGCTCATCTTTAAAATCAAAGAAACTAGATACACCTGAAGTCATTTGGTTATACAGGTTGTAGTCTGGATGTTGGTG
Organism: uncultured Thiotrichaceae bacterium; assembly: GCA_964388965.1. Classification (GTDB taxonomy): domain Bacteria; phylum Pseudomonadota; class Gammaproteobacteria; order Beggiatoales; family Beggiatoaceae; genus Albibeggiatoa. Next base: position 6,269 of record CAYMCP010000073.1, read on the forward strand.
CATTTGTGGGTGTTTTTGTGCGTATTGCTGTGGTTGCTGATAATAGCCTTGTGGCGCGTATTGCTGTGGTTGCTGATAA
>CAYMCP010000073.1:6447-17672 GCA_964388965.1 uncultured Thiotrichaceae bacterium
TTGCTGTGGTTGCTGATAATAGCCTTGTGGCGCGTATTGCTGTGGTTGCTGATAATAGCCTTGTGGCGCGTGTTGTGGCGGTTGCTGATAATAGCCTTGTGGCGCGTGTTGTGGCGGTTGCTGATAATAGCCTTGTGGCGCGTGTTGTGGCGGTTGCTGATGATAGCCTTGCTGATGTCGGGAACTATTTTCATCTTGATAAGCAGGTTGTTGATTTTGCGCCGCATAACCGTTTTGAGGCATCGCCTCTGGGTGTTGGCAAGTTTCGGTTTCCATATTCCCGTGTTCCATATTTGCTTGTGTCATTAGATAAAATCCTTATTTTTTCATTGTATACAATAAAGCTGTACCCGTTATAAACATCACGGCCGTACTGGATAAAGTAGGTCGCATACCAAATGTTTCACCCATTGCAACCACGCTAGCCGTTGCTAAGCCGCCTGTGACAGCACCTGCTAACACGTCACCAATCATGCCGCTATCAGTTTGTTCTTGTTTAAGGTAGTGTGCAGTTGCACCCGCCGCACCCATCACAGCACCAACCAAAGCTGCTTTTTTTACGCCTGAACTCGGTTGCGGAAATGGTTGAGGCATGTAGTAGTAATTGCTCATAATTGTGATCCTTTAGCTCATTTGAGCTTGCCAACGTTCAATTAATTGATTGAATTCAGTTTCTTCACCACATTCTTGTAGCCATTGCTCCCACATATTGGGATTAATAATTTTAGGGTCATACTGCACCACGACTGTGCCTACCACAAGATTTAAACGAATACCTTGAATGCCATTAATGGATTGAATTTGCCTTGTTAATTTCTGTGTATCTTGTGCAATAGGCTGTTTAATAAAATGAGGTGAAACCCTGAAGCGGATACGCCCTGCAATGTGATGAACGATATTAAAGTAGGTTGTCATATCTGATTTACTTATTATTAACAATTCTGCGCATGATAATCATTATCAATTATATTGTCAATTCATACTTTAACTCGTCGACAATTCTCATTTTAGAAACTACATTCATAATTGAAAGTGAAGCGTTTCTGAGCTAAATCACTTAGAAACATCCAAGTAGTTTTTACTTTGCCTTGTCACCGCCAAAGCTAAGCCTACACCCGCCGCCACAGCTCAATAGAACTCATTTGATATGTTTAGGCGTGACGCAGTAAAGTATTACTTGTCCCAATGGTCTCCGTTGGGAGGCTGCAGGGATGCTCTGCGTCCTGATTTACTGTGAGTTGCAAAAGGCTCAAATCATCACTATTTTGCAAAAATAACCTTGTGCATTGTCACGAGGAAAACTTGTTTTACGGTTTTGACAATTTTTCTAAGCCGTGTTATTCGTAGTCAATTCATACGCACAATAAAAACTGTTATGTCGAATCAAAATATTATTCAACGTGATTTATCCGTTTTATGGCATCCCTGCACGCAAATGAAAGATCATGAAACTTTACCATTAATTCCAATTAAACATGGTAAAGGCGTGTGGTTAGAAGATTTTGAAGGGAAGCGTTATTTAGATGCAATCAGTTCTTGGTGGGTTAATTTATTCGGACATGCAAATCCACGCATTAATGCAGCCATTGTTGAACAATTAAATCATTTAGAACATGTTTTATTAGCAGGTTTTACCCACGAAGCGGTGATTGAATTATCTGAACGTTTAATTAAAATGACACCAGAAAAATTAACTCGTTGTTTTTACGCAGATAATGGTTCAGCAGGTATTGAAGTTGCCTTAAAAATGAGTTTTCACTATTGGCGCAATATTGGTAAACATAAAAAAATTAAATTTGTCACATTGCAAGATAGTTATCATGGTGAAACTTTAGGCGCGTTGGCTGTGGGTGACGTGGCTTTGTATAAGGAAACTTATGCGCCACTACTGACTCAAGCGATTACAGCACCTTCACCAAGCGGTTGTTATGCGGAAAAAGGTGAGTCTTATCATGATTATGCTATACGCCAATTTCAGGCAATGGAAAAAATTTTAGCAGAGCAACATGAAGAAATTGCAGCCGTTATCGTTGAACCTTTATTGCAGTGTGCAGGTGGAATGCGCATGTATGATCCTGTTTATCTTCAATTATTAAGAAAAGCGTGTGATAAATATGCAGTGCATTTAATTGCTGATGAAATTGCTACCGGATTTGGACGTACAGGGACATTATTCGCATCTGAACAGGCAAATATGACTGCTGATTTTCTTTGTTTATCCAAAGGATTAACTGGTGGTTATTTACCATTATGCGCAGTTTTAACTACTGATACAATTTATCAAGCATTTTATGATGATTATCAAACGTTACGTGCATTTTTGCATTCGCATAGTTACACCGGTAATCCATTAGCCTGTCGAGCAGCATTAGCAACTTTGGATATTTTTGCGCAAGATAATGTTATTGTAGAAAATCAAAAATTAATTCAAGCCATGTACGATGCAACACAATTTTTAAAAGATCATCCACATGTAGGCGAAGTGCGACAACAGGGAATGGTGGTTGCGATTGAGATGGCGCAAAATAAATCAATATCTTATCCTTGGCAACAACGACGGGGTTTAAAAGTGTATGAATACGCTCTGACACAAGGTGTATTGCTTCGTCCATTAGGAAATGTTGTTTATTTTATGCCGCCTTATGTGATTACAGAAAAACAGATTGACTGGCTGGCGAATGTTGCAGCAGAAGGAATTACTCGCGCAACGAGTGAATAACATTAAGTTAAAATATCATTATATTTTCTTTCGTATCGTAGAAACAAGACATGCCTTGTCTCTACAAAACTTTGTTTCTTCAGAACATCCTACAAAAATTCAGAAGCAGCAAGCTTTGCTTATCACTCTTCACTTTGTTGATGCGCTAATAACATAACAGGTGGCTCAGGTTCAGGCATTTTCATCAACATCGCCAGTAATGACGCAATTTTTTTACTCATATCACGTCGGTCTACTATCATATCAATTGCACCATGTTGTAATAAAAATTCACTACGTTGGAAGCCTTCCGGTAAAGTTTCGCGTACTGTTTGCTCAATCACTCGCGGACCTGCAAAACCAATTAATGCACCGGGTTCTGCAATATTAATATCGCCTAACATCGCCAAACTAGCGGAAACACCGCCCATTGTCGGGTCGGTCAATACGGAGATAAATGGTAAACCTGTTTGATTTAAACGGTTAATGACTGCGCTGGTTTTTGCCATTTGCATCAACGAGGTCAATGCTTCTTGCATACGTGCGCCACCACTAGCAGAAAAACAGATTAATGGTATATTTTCATCAATTGCCGTTTGGGCGGCGCGTACAAAGCGTTCACCGACAACGCTACCCATTGAGCCACCCATAAAACTAAATTCAAACGCACAAGCGACGATGGGTACACCATAAATTTGCCCTTTAATGACAATTAAACCATCTTTCTCATTCGTCAATTTTTGCGCTTGGAGTAGGCGATCACGGTATTTTTTACTGTCGCGGAATTTAAGAAAATCTTTAGGCGATAATTCAACACCAATTTCTTCGCGCGGCAACGGGTCTAAAAATTTATCCAAACGCTGGCGCGCACTAATTCGTAAGTGATGCCCGCATTTCGGACACACATTAATGTGGCGTTCTAATTCAGCTTTGTATAAGACTGCCTGACAGACTGGGCATTTACTCCATAATCCTTCTGGCATGGTATGACGGCTCTTATTGCCATCGGTACGAATTCGGGTCGGTAATAATTTTTCAAACCAAGTCATTGTATTTTGTCTATGTTTATCAAGTCCGTATTAGGGAATATTGTTTTCTAAATGCGAAACATTCTGTACTGGTCATTTTACCTGTACCTATCCATTGTATCAATCAAGGTTTTCTGGACTCGATTTGAGGTATTTTTACAATGCTACAGTTAATGGTTGCAAATTCATTTGTAATGGTACATGAGTTATCGACCAATTTTTAATTGCCCAATCCCAAAAAGCTTGTATATTTTCATGTATTAAATCGGCAGGTGGTGATTGACCTAATAATGTTAAAGCATGGTGCAATAATGGTAATACGGGCTGATCATCTATGATAGGTGCATGATTTTGTTTACTTAATTTTAAGCCTTGTGCGTTGACAATAATCGGTAAGTGGGTGTAATTCGGATGTGGCAAATTCAGCACTTGCTGTAAATAGAGTTGTCTCGTTGTCGTCTCCAACAAATCGCAACCGCGTACCACGTCGGTTATACCCTGTTCTGCGTCGTCAACGACAACTGCTAATTGATAAGCAAATAAGCCATCTTTACGTTTGACGATAAAATCACCGATTTCAGTTAACATATTATGGCGAATTTCACCCTGTAAACAATCGAAAAATTGCAAAAAAGGTGTGTTAATTTTAATGCGCAGGGCGTAAGGTTGATTGGGTGAAACGGGATGATGCTTACAATAACCGTCGTATACTTTGCCTTTTAAACGCTGACGAGTACAAGTACAGGGGTAAATTAATTGCTGCGAAATGAGCATATTTAGGGCATCTTGATAGGCTTGTTGACGTTGGCTTTGATAGATAATGTCACCGTCCCAATCCATACCAAAACGGCGAAGCGTCGTTAAAATAGATTGATCTGCACCTTTGATAATGCGCGGGGTATCTAAATCCTCAATGCGTACCAACCAACGCCCGCGCCGTTGCCTAGCATGTAAATAACTGCCCACAGCGGTTACAAGTGAGCCAAAATGGAGTGAACCGGTCGGAGAGGGAGCAAATCTTCCTGTGTACAATTTAATTTCTAGGCTAGTTGTTTTTCACGAATCTCATCTAGTGTTTTACAATCAATGCACTTGGTTGCAGTAGGTCTCGCTTCCAAGCGACGCAAACCGATTTCCACTCCACATGCTTCACAATAACCATATTCGCCGGTATCAATCCGGTATAAAGCCTCGTCAATTTTTTTGACAAGTTTACGTTCCCGATCACGAGTGCGTAACTCTAGTGCAAACTCTTCTTCTTGGCTGGCGCGGTCATTAGGGTCTGGAAAATTTGACGCATCATCTTTCATGTGATCAACGGTGCGCTTGACCTCATCCATTAATTCCTGTTTCCAAGCAAGCAATATCTGACTAAAGTGCTCAAGCTGCTGATTACTCATATACTCTTCATCAGGCTCTGGTTGATAGGGTTCAATTTCGGTGTAAGATCGACCATTCACTTGTTCTGCTACAACAGACATGCGTGTTCTCCTCCATAAAAATAAGCGCACACACCTATATCAAAAAAAAAGGCGGATTGCAAGCAAATATTGTGCGCATCTTAATATCAAAAAAAGCGGACTGTACGCAAATATCGTACACATCTTAAAAAAGTTAAATTATTTTTTGTTCTCAAGTTCTGTGTAGGATTAATTCCAGCACTAATTTACTACCGAAATAAGCTAACATGAGAATAAAAAACCCCAATAAATGCCAGCGAATTACAAAACGTCCTCGCCAACCATGCTGCCAACGCCCCCATAATAAAATCGCAAACAACCACCATGCTGCAATTGAAAGCGTGGTTTTATGTACTAAGTGTTGGGCGAAAATATCCTGTAAGAATACAAAACCACTAATTAGGCTCAGCGTTAAAAATAAAAAACCTAAGCTTATCATTTGGAATAATAAACTTTCCATCAATTGTAGTGGCGGTAATTGACGCATAACAAAACCAAGTCGTTTATGGCGCAATTGATAGTCTTGAACGGCTAATACAATGGCTTGAAGTGCGGAAATAGTTAATACGCTGTAGGCTAGAATTGAATAGACAATGTGGACTTGCACACCTAGTGGGATATTTTTTAGCACGACTTGTTGCGAATAAAAATATAGTGCGAAAGCGATAGATAATGCCGCAAAGGGATATAGAATTGCAATTAAGCTTTCTATTGGTTTACTGGTTAATGTCAACATGAGTAGTAAAGCAATTACCCATGATACAAGTGATGCTGCATTAAAAAAACTGAGATTTAGCCCCTCAGGTATAAACATTATTTGGCGTAAGACGAGAGCGTGCAAAATAATCGTAATAAGGCTTAACACGAGAATAGTTTGACGACGTAACGTACTAGAACGCATGACCAATAAGCTGGTCGCTAGTAAATAAACGAATATGGTAGAAAAGCCTAAAATATAATTACTCACTATGTTTTATCCTAAAAAGCTGACTAACTAGCAAAGTCTATAAAATTAACCTTGTTTTGGCAAAACTGCAAGCGAATCGTAAATTAGTTGTAATTTGAGCGTAACTTAGTTGCAATATAATATTAAGTTATGTGTGTTTTTTTAATAAGTTATAAAAATTATTTTGAAAAAATGAAGCAATATAAATATTTTCTTAATAAAATGCACTATTTTTAAACAAATATCCCTTGCACTTATAAAAAGCTATTATCTTTATAAATAAAGAACTGTATCCATTTAAATACAATGAATTATTAGCATAATGTAGCGTATTTAAATACATAATCACGTTGTTTTGAGCTGTTAAAATCACATATAAATATTTCTAATTGTTAGTATAAAAAATACTACATAATCAAAAAAAACTTGTTATAATCATCATCGTAAATAGGATTTTAAATAATGTATATATTTGAGCCAGACATTATTGGAATGGTAGGTGCCTTATTAGTTGTTTTCGCTTACGCCCTATTACAATTAGAAAAAATGGCATCTAACTCATTAGCCTATTCGCTAATCAACTTAATCGGCTCATTGTTACTACTCTATTCCCTATATTTCAATTGGAACATGCCATCTGTATTAATAGAAATTTTTTGGCTATTTATCAGTTGGTTTGGTTTAATTAAGTGGGTGATAAACAAAATTAAGGAGACGCATCATGCGGGATGAACATAGTGAACGTCATAGTAATTATGGTTTGGAAAATCATGGTTTGCAAAATCTGAATGACGTTTATTGGAATTTGACGACTCCGCAACTTTATGAGCAAGCGATTAAAAATAATGAAGGACATTTAGCACATCTAGGTCCACTAGTGGTACGCACTGGGCATCATACTGGACGCTCTGCAAACGATAAATTTATTGTGGAGGAGGAAATCACAAAAAATGATATTTGGTGGGGTAAAGTAAATCGTTCCTATCCTGAAGATAAATTTGACGCATTACGCAAAAAAATGTTGATGTTTTTAGAATCGCAAGATGTGTATGTACAAGATTGCTTTGTCGGCGCTGCTGAAACACATCGTTTACCTATTCGTGTCATTACGCAATATGCTTGGCACAGTTTATTTGCGCGTAATATGTTTATTCAAGCTACGCCAAAAGAATTAATCTCTCATATCCCAGAATTTACTTTAATTGAAGCACCTCGTTTTCATGCTGTACCAGAAAAAGACGGCACAAATTCAGAAACATTTATTATTATTAATTTTAAACAACGAATAGCATTAATCGGCGGAACGAGCTATGCCGGTGAAATTAAAAAATCTATTTTTTCTGTCATGAATTATTTGTTACCCAAAAAATCCATTATGTCTATGCACTGTTCGGCAAATGTGGGTAGCGACGGTAATACTGCTATTTTCTTTGGTCTGAGTGGTACGGGTAAAACAACTTTATCTGCTGATGCTTCACGTACCTTAATCGGCGACGATGAGCACGGTTGGGATGAAAATGGTGTATTTAACTTTGAAGGAGGTTGTTACGCAAAATTAATTAATCTGTCCGCTGAAGCCGAACCTGAAATTTATGCAACAACGCGCCGTTTTGGTACTGTATTGGAAAATGTAGCAATGGATGCAGAAGCGCGCCGAGTAGATTTATTTGATGCGTCATTTACTGAGAATACACGCGGTTCTTATCCGATTTCACATATTCAGAATGCGAGTAAAACAGGTATTGGTGGACATCCTAAAAATGTTATTTTTTTATCAGCCGATGCGTTTGGTGTCTTACCGCCAATTGCTAAATTAACGCGCGACCAAGCTATGTATCATTTTTTATCGGGCTATACTGCAAAAGTTGCAGGTACTGAAAAAGGTGTAACAGAACCTCAACCAAATTTTAGTACATGTTACGGCGCACCATTTATGCCACTGCATCCCGAAGTGTATGCAAACTTATTAGGTCAGAAATTGGATGAACAACAGGCTGAGGCATGGTTAATTAATACTGGTTGGACTGGTGGTCCTTATGGCGTAGGCTCACGGATGAAAATTGCTTATACCCGTGCGATGGTAAATGCAATATTGGACGGTACGCTGAAAAACGTGGAGACAGTTACTGAGCCATTTTTTGGTTTACAGATACCAATCTCTTGTCCAAATGTACCCGATAGTGTGTTAAATCCGCGTAATACTTGGTCTAATTTGGAAGAATACGACACGCAGGCTAAAAAATTAGCAGGCATGTTTACAGAAAATTTCAAGAAATTTGCTGATCGAGCAAGTCCAGCTATTTTAGCAGCAGGACCTAAATTTTAGATAATTGAACGTAAATTCTATTTTTCGATTTAAGAATATTCAAAATCAACAAGTTACAATAATTAAAGTAGTCTAATTAAAGTAGTCTTGTTGGTTTTTGAATGTGTGGATAATATTCAAAAATAGCTACTTTCGAGTTTTTCTTTCTTTTGCGGCGTTTTCATCATAATCAGGAAATTCTGCAAATACATCTTTTACCCGTTGCGCACGTACTAAATATAATACAATCATCACATCAATGTATAGTAGACCTAGCGTATATTCACTAATAGATTTTGTACCTAAAAGCAGATACATTGTGAAAAATAACAGTTCTAAACTGACACTGATTAATAACAAAATCCGTCCATTTCGCCAAATTTTCCGATAAAAGCTATTTTCTTCAATATAAGGCAAACGTCGTCCCATTGCACCGAAAACAAGCATTGCTGGAATACATGAAAGTAATAATTCAGTCGTAGTGACCTGATGCGCAAATTGTACTAACATGTCAGACATGCTTTGCATACGCATTTTGGGCAATAAAGCTAAAACTGGAATAAACGCTAGAAAGAAATGTTTAAGTAAATATATAGTCGTTAGTTTTAGAGTAAATGGAATTTTTAATACATTGTGTTGATTAAAATCTTCAAAGGAATATTTGTTTTTATACATAATTAATTTAAAAAGAGTTGATAGGCAGGGTTATTAGATTCTTCCCAATAAGTATAACCTAAACGAGTTAAAAAAGCATGAAATGCCACTAATTCCGTATCAGCTACTTGAATGCCGACTAGAACGCGACCGTAGGCTGCGCCATGATTGCGATAGTGAAATAAGCTGATATTCCATTGTTGCCCCATACTGGTCAAAAAATGCAATAATGCCCCCGGACGCTCTGGAAATTCAAACCGATAAACCCGCTCATTTTGCAAATTAGCAGTTCGTCCGCCTACCATGTGTCTTATGTGTGATTTTGCCATTTCATTATCGCTTAAATCAATAACAGGATATTTTTTTTCAATTAATTTATTGATTAAACGCTGTTTTTCTCCTAAGCCAGCTAACAATCGAATCCCTGCAAATACAACAGCTTGCTCTCTATCCGCATAACGGTAATTAAATTCAGTAATACTACGTTGTCCGATAGTATGACAAAATTGGCGGAAACTGCCCGGACGTTCGGGAATCGTGACGGCTAATAAGGTTTCTCGCTGTTCGCCTACCTCCGTGCGCTCATTAACGTAACCTAAACGGTCAAAATTCATATTTGCACCACTGGCAATGGTAACTAAGTGCTTGTTTTGACACTGTTCTCGTGCTACATACTGTTTCAAACCTGCCAAAGCTAATGCACCCGCAGGCTCGGTAATTGTACGTGTATCCTCAAAAATATCTTTGATTGCCGCACAAATTTCATCAGTCGATACGAGCAATACCTCATCTACAGTTTGTTTAGCAATTTCAAATGGTAACGCACCGATTTGTCTAACGGCTACGCCATCTGCAAAAATACCTACTTGATCTAAAATCACGCGCTGATTTGCTTGTAACGCATCATGTAAACATGCTGCTTCAATTGGTTCTACAGCAATAATTTTAATTTCTGGACGTAAATATTTAACGTATGCTGCTACACCAGCAATTAAACCACCACCGCCAACAGGGACAAATATCGCTTCTAATGGTTTAGTATGTTGCTGTAAAATTTCCATACCAACGGTGCCTTGTCCTGCAATAACGTCTTCGTCATCGTAGGGTGGAATGTAAGTTAAACCTTGTTCTATAACTAGTTGTTGCGCATATTTGCTGGCATCATCAAAGGTTGTACCGTGTAACAAAACTTCTGCACCACGATGTTGAACGGAATTAACTTTAATTTCTGGTGTTGTTTTCGGCATCACAATAACGGCGCGAATACCTAATTTTGCTGCGGATAAGGCAACACCTTGTGCGTGATTGCCAGCCGATGCTGCGATAACGCCTTTTTGTAATATATCATTAGGTAAATTAGCAATCTTATTATATGCACCGCGAATTTTAAATGAAAAAACAGGTTGCATGTCTTCGCGTTTAATCCAAATTTGATTATGCAAACGACGAGATAAGTGTGTGGCAAAATCAAGACGGGTTTTTTTTGCAACATCATATACACGAGATTGTAAAATTTTTTTAATGTAATTGGTTAGCATTTTTGGTGAAAATAAGTTATGAGGGTGGATGTATCTTGGAAAAAACATTTACGTGAGGGTAGTTTTGCAAGCGGTATGTCTGATAATTTAATGACTTGTACCGATTGACAAATGCCTATCCATTGGCGTTTTAATTTATCGGCTACGGCGTAGGTTGTTCCGCCGTCAACAAATAAGTCTAATATCAGCTCATTTTCGTCTGATGCGCATAACATAATGCGTTCTAATAATTTTTCTAGTTTTTGCGTGGGATAGCTGATGCGTTCCTTTATGTTATTCGTCGATTTCAAAATGCGGTGCATTTCTGCGACCCGTTCTTTAAGCCACGCAATATAATGGTCAATACTACCACTCCAGCGGTCTTCAAAACTGCGAATTTCGCCTTTATCGCCCCAAATCACCTCATAATTGCGATTTGAGAAAAAAGGCAGGTCTAAATAAATTAAATTCACCGATTCTGATTCTAAATTTTTTAAGATTTGCGGGTTGTCGCCTAAAGTGAGCTTGTTCATAATTGCATTAATAAAAACTAACCGAATTGAATACTTATAGAACCGATTTGAAATCTAGGTTAAGTAGCCAATCTTTTGATAAGA
>CAYMCP010000074.1:0-7288 GCA_964388965.1 uncultured Thiotrichaceae bacterium
GCTTCTTATCAAAAGATTGGCTACTTAACCTAGATTTCAAATCGGTTCTATAGAGGATACAAGCGAAACTGCAACGCAAAAATTGCTCTTGATTCCAGACTTTGAACAATCTGTCAAAGCAACACAAAAACGGGTTCGTGAAGGAAAAACGGTTTATTTTGAAGCGATAAAGCGCAATGTGTAAACTTTATTTTGACCCAGAAGCAGAACAAGTTTACTTGCGAGCAAATACCCAACTTGTACGACGCTTAAATCGTTGCTTTGAACGTTTACAATAAAACCCGTTGCAGCATTCCAATATCAAAATCTTGAAAGGTAGCTTATCGGGGTTGTATCGTTATCGTGTTGGAGATTGGCGTGTGATTTATGATATTGGAAGATGAAAAAATTGTTAATATTTTACAAATCGTGCAAAGAAAAGATGCGTATTAATAAATACTTTTTTACCTCAAAGATAACTCAATTTCTCTTGAAGCTGAACGATTTGCGTAAATGTCTTGCACAATTTCCTCGATTATCCTGCCAAATACCACAAAGCCCAGAAGAATTTGTCGTAACACCATCAACGCCTTCATCCATCTTGATAAGTCGTAGGAGTTACGCGGTTGAGTTCTTGGTCAGTTTATCGTATTCATCACAGCGTCTCGGATTCGTCGGTTTATGATACTGCTTATTTGGCAACTATGTAACGCATAAGGGTTAAATTTTTATTTGAACTGCGTAACTCCTAAAAAGTAAGAAAATATACTAAATATGCAAAAATATTCTAACATAGATTTAAGTAAAAACAGTTTGCTCTATCTCCACGCCAAGTTGACGCTTCCAGTTTAAACCTTTTTCAACAGCGGTAATCATCATGCTCGCAATGTCTTTTCCTGTTGCCTCTTCAATACCTTCTAAACCGGGGCTAGAGTTGACTTCCAACAATAAAGGACCGCGTCGAGAGCGAATAATATCTACTCCTGCAACTTTTAAATCTAATACTTTTGCAGCTTTTATTGCTATTTTGCGTTCTTCTTGAGTTACTTTAACTATCGAAGCTTCACCACCTTGATGAATATTAGCACGAAATTCGCCCGGTGCAGCACGACGCTGTACAGCCGCCACGACTCTACCATCAATTACAAAACAACGTAAATCTGTACCTTGTGCGTCTTTGATAAATTCTTGTACTAGTAAATTAGCATTTAAGCTTTTAAACGCATTAATCACACTTTCAGCCGCTTTTTTAGTCTCAGCCAATACCACGCCCTTACCCTGCGCCCCTTCCAGCAATTTGACAATTAACGGCGCACCACCAACCATTTCTATTAAATCTGTTGTATCTAATGGTGAATTAGCAAAACCAGTAATCGGCATATCCAAACCACTTTTTATCATTAATTGTGAAGAGTATAATTTATCACGCGATTGCGTAATGGCAGAGGCACGATTTAATACAGCAACGCCCATCGCTTCAAATTGCCGTACCAACGCACACCCGTAAAAAGTCGCACTCGGACGAATACGTGGAATAATCGCATCCAATTCCAACAATACTTTACCACCACGATAATGTACTTCAGGTTTCGTTGTATCTAAACGCATATAACAATGTTTAATATTTAAAAATATCATTTGATGTCCGCGTTCTTCACCTGCTTCCAAAATCCGCTGATTGCTATATAAATCAGGATTACTCGCCAGTAAGGCAATCTTTAAACCGGTATTTTGTTTTTCATACTGCGCATAATATTCGACCAGTTGCTGTTTTGATACTTGCCCTAAATAAAAGCTACTTGCTGGATCAACTAAAATTCGCCCCATCATCGCCTCACGTCCTAATAACATGCGATAACCCATTGAATCTCTATTAGCTAAAGTGAGTTCAATATCCCACGTTTCGCCTCCCATAGAGACAGGTTGCCGAATGACATAACGTTTTTCAGTAATGCCACTAGAGCTTTTAACATCGCGTTGATCAACAATTGGTGCCTCACATCGTAATACTGTTTTTCGATCATTTTGCAAGGGATGAATTTCAAAACTGACCCATTCCATACCTTCTCGCCAAAAAGTTTGGATATTAAATGCGTGAATAGATGAGGTTTTTGCACCAGAATCTACACGCGCCTTAATCGCCTTCATACCTAAAGTGGGTAATGCGCACCATTCTTCGCTACCAACAATAATTTTTGGAGTTTGCGCCATTTTAAACCTCGATATTAAAAAAATGCTAAACTGCGATCATAACCTATTTTTATTAAACGTATTTTATTTGGAGTCAAAGATTATGAATTTTCTTACTATAACGACTGTCAAATGGACAATATTAGTCGGACTGAATGCAGTAATAAGTTATATTTTTGCCGTAAACAATGGCATTAATTCGCTCGATGAGCATATTGCTATGGTGCTCGGTATTTTTACGTGGATTTTGATTTATGTGTATGCTGAATTATATTTGTATCGCAACAATTTACATCGTTGGCGCAATAGTATGACAATTTCGGCAATTTTAAAGTGTTTTACCCAGTTTTATCCAATAATAGAAATCTTTATTGGCACATTATCTTTATCATTTGTAGAATATACTTTTGAATTTTTTAGCGGTTTCTTCAGTGTAAATATTTTAAATAGTGCAGTACAAATTTATTTTACGACACTGGTTGATGGTTTTTTATTGACAATTTTAGTTTCCATATTGACGCTAATTGTATATTTAATTATTAGCGTATTTAATACAGTTAGAAATGAAATTAAATAGTTACATTTACAGCATTATAAAACGTATTTGGCAGTAGTGATAATATAGTGTAGGAAAAATGATAATTTTTGGAATAATTTCCTAATTAGCGCATTAGTTTGGAAAATAAATCGTGTAGAATAATACACTATTCACAAAAAACATTTACACTCGACATTTGGTCAATAGCTCAAAAACAACAATGGATAGCGATCTTAACGAAGGTGATGATATTTTCTTTGCTGATGAAGTAGAAGAAACAAACGTTTATTCCTCTGAACAAGCATGGAAAATGTTGGTTGTTGACGATGAAGAGGAGGTGCATTCTATCACTCAATTTTCGCTCAATGATTATTCATTTCGAGATCAAAAATTAAATATTATCAATGCTTATTCTGCTGTTGAAGCAAAAAAGATTCTACAACAACATGATGATATTGCTATTATTTTATTAGATGTGGTTATGGAAGCCGATGATGCTGGTTTGCAATTAGTAAAATATATTCGTGAAGAATTACAAAATCATTTGGTAAGAATTGTGTTGCGTACCGGACAACCTGGATATGCACCTGAAAAAAAAGTTATCGTGGAATACGACATAAATGATTACAAAAATAAAACGGAACTCACCGATGATAAATTATTTAGCGTAGTGACTACCAGTCTGCGCAGTTATATCGATTTAACCACTATCGAAACCTATCGTTTAGATTTAGCCCATAAAGTCGAACAACGCACCCAAGAATTATCCGATAGAAATCAGGAATTATTAGAATTAAATCAAGCTTTACGCTGTCTCAATCAAGAAAAAAATGAATTTCTACACATTGCTGCTCATGATTTAAAAAATCCATTATTTGCTATTCAAAGTTTAGCGAATTTGATTGCTACAGATAGCGAACATTTAAAAATTGAACGTATTGTTGATTTTGGTCGCACCATTGAAAATAGTGCGCATGAAATGTTCAATTTAATTAAACGATTGATGGATGTCAACGCGATTGAAGCCGGTAAAATGCAATTTAATTTAGAAGTGTTTAATTTAGTTGATAACTTAAAAATTGCGCTAAATGGCTATCAAGAACGTGCTAAATTAAAAAATATTTTTTTATATATTGATTTCCCACAACAACATGATAATTATAACATTTTTGCAGATAAACATGCTTTTAGTGAGATTATCGACAATCTTATATCTAATGCAATTAAATATTCACCTACTGGTAAAAAAGTTTTTTTGATTATTTCTCAACAAGACGGATATGTTTATATTGAAATTAAGGATCAAGGTCCTGGATTAAGTGCAGCAGACCAAGAAAATTTATTTAAAAAATTCAGTCGTTTAACGCCACGTCCTACAGCGAATGAAAGCTCTAGCGGTTTAGGTTTATTCATTGTAAAAAATTTGGTCACCGTTATGGAAGGCGATGTATGGTGTGAAAGTGAGTTACATGTTGGTACAAGTTTTTTTGTTAAATTTCCGCTCGCTAATAACCAGATGTCGCCTGATATAGTACGCGAATTACATATCACATCCCCCATAAGTCGCGCTGAAATACTACAACGTTCATTCGAATCCATACGTGAAACGGAGAGCCGTTTGGTACAATTTTTAGATGCAATGCCAGTTGGTGTAATCGTCGTTGACCATGAAGGAAAATTGTATTACGTCAATCAAAAAGCACAAACTTTACTCGGTAAAGGTTTTGTACCTAATACAAATCATGAAAATTTAGCGGAAATTTATCAACTTTATCATGTTAATTCAGAAAAATTATACTGTGCGTCTCATTCTCCTATTACTCAAGCCCTACAGGGTTTAAGTACCAGTGTGGATGATGTTGAAATTCATCAGGATGATAAAAGGATACCACTAGAAGTATGGGCAACTCCTATTTATGATGAAAAACAAACGATTTCCTATGCAATTGCAGTTTTTCAAGATATTCATAAGCGTAAAAAATCGGAAGTTGAACGCGAGAAATTTACTTCAGAACTGGTGCAATTAAAAAAATCTTATGAGCGATTCGTTCCACGCGAATTTTTAAACCTACTTGATAAGCAAAATATGATTGATGTACAGTTAGGCGATCAGGTGGCAAAAGAAATGACAGTTATATTTTCTGATATTCGTGGTTTTACTTCGTTATCAGAAGGGATGGAGCCACAAGAAATATTTGATTTTATTAATAATTATTTAGGTCAAATGGAGCCCATTATTTTAAAGCATCATGGTTTTATTGATAAATATATCGGTGATGCGATTATGGCATTATTTCCCACAACGGTTGACGATGCAGTACGCGGTTCGATTTCGATGTTACAAACCTTAAATCAGTACAATAATTTGTTGCAACGTGCGGGTTATCCTGCCATTAAAATTGGCATTGGTTTGAATACTGGGCCTTTAATTTTAGGTACTGTTGGTGGTCAAAATCGTATGGATGGCACGGTGATTTCTGATGCAGTTAATACGGCTGCACGAATTGAAAGTTTAACTAAAAAATATGGTTCTCCTCTATTAATTACCGCGCAATCATACATTAAATTAAAAAATATTATGGAATATCACATTAGAGTCATAGATAGCGTTAAAGTTAAAGGTAAATCAAATTCAGTGGTGGTGTATGAAGTATTCGACGCAGACCCGCCTGCAATGATTGAGTTAAAATTGCAGACGTTACGCGATTTTGAGCAGGGCTTTATGTGTTACCACAACGGTAATATTGCTAAAGCACGCTCTTTCTTTGAGAAGGTAAATGAAGTTAATCCGACTGACCAAGCAACACTAGTCTATTTAGAACGTTGTTTAAAGCCCGATAAGTGAAATAAAATACACAGCGGGAGTACAAAATTTATTTTGTTGGTTCGTTATTTTGCAAAACAAACTTTGTCCCCCTCATGCGTTAAATTTAAAACGATTCAACGGATGATACGATAAAAATCTACTTCTGAACTTTGTACTTCGTCACTTTCAAAATCACGTGAGCCGGAAGGAACTGCAATGGCTTGGAAATACAATTCATCACCATAAAGCTGTGGTGCGTTCAGTAAATCTTCTAAATTAATCGCAAATACCAGTGTATTAGTCGGCACATAAGCAAATCCACCTGAGCTAAACGAAGTAGAAGGATTGAGAAAATGTTTAATTTTGCGCGCAGGCAGAGTAATACCTGCAATAATTTCTAAACTGACAGGGTCTAAAGCAACCCCTCTTTTATATTGCCAATCAAAAATCGGGCGAGTGCTGAATGCAATATATACATCCATATCCGTGTCGCTACGGATGCCTTCAACGTGAAAATCAACAACACCAGCTCGTTTACCCATCTCCCTATCAAATGGCATTCTCTGTACGAAAATTTCGCCATTTTCCCAATCGCTAGGATAAATAAATAAATCTTCTGGAATACTGCGTTGATGCAATTGCAAAGCGCGATGTACAGGTCTTTCTGGCTCAACATTTGGTTGTTCAATAACCTCAACCTCAACCCCAAAGTCAGGGACTTCAGCCAAACTAGGTTGGCATAACAGGCACAACCCAAAGTATAAAATAAGTTTTAGTTTCATGAGAAACCTCCAAAAATTCAGTAATATGACAACACTATTACCGCATATAATAGCAAATCATTCATCAGGATTCACTGTTAAATCACCAAAAGGTGTATTAATTACAGGATAGTCGCTAGAAATAGCGTCATTGTCATTGTCAGTCGATTTGATTGCTTGCTCAAGCGTGACACCAACACCGTCATCGGGCTGCTGTAGGGCGCGTGGTTGTGATGGAGGCACATCATCAACGATAAAATCACCAAATGGTGTACTGATTTTACGTTTTCCGATTGGGACATCTTCGTCGGCGATTTGATCACGAGGCGCAAAAGGGTTGGCATCAGGCATTTTTTGTAAAATTTGCACAATTTGATCTTCCGTGTGCTCTTCCGTATGTTCTTCCGCTGCAATCTGTTCCGATACAACATCTTGCTCTGGCGTAATGCTGAGTTTGCTGTACAGCTCTAAAATTTGCTCATCGCCTGCGGCATTACCCAATATAATCGCACGTTGTTGAATCTCCTTAATCACCCATTGCCCCAATTCATCGCCTTCCTCTACTGGCATTCGTATTTCATCATCTATGACCACATACGCTTTTTTTATACTCCCTAAAAAACTAATTCCTTCTAAGTAGTAGACCTCTTTCGCCTGCACGAACTGCATCACATAACCAGATGTTAATAAAAACAATATAACCCACTTACTCATTATAAATTCCTCGTTATTGCGGCAAGTAGTTACCAATTTTGTAATGTGGATACTGGTGTGTTCGTTGCGCTTGATCTGTCACCAATATCGAAAATTGTTCTACTTGACTACCAAAAAATTGACTTATTGTGCTAACAACTAAACTTTGTTGTGGATAAGTATAGGTGCTAATGTATAGTTTGTCGCCATTGGGTAAGGTTTCCAGCCAACGCATCGGTAAAGAAAAATCACCACTATTGCGTTGCAATACGACGCTTTGAATGGGGTATAAACCCTCGCGCACAATAGCTTTAATCGTTA
>CAYMCP010000074.1:7388-17391 GCA_964388965.1 uncultured Thiotrichaceae bacterium
AATACGACGCTTTGAATGGGGTATAAACCCTCGCGCACAATAGCTTTAATCGTTAATTCACCATCATTAACATCAATTAACACGGGGTCAAAACCCGCCGCTAATACTTGTGGATGACTGCGACGAATACCAACGCGCTTTGTAGGCTCAATACGCAAGGATGTGGTTGTTGTCAATACACTGGGATTGCTACTGATTTCTAAATTCGGATAAGCGTGAAATTGCCCGGCTTGATCCCGTGCTTGAATCTGAAATTGTCCTGCATCATCACCAAATAAATTGCTAAATTGACTAACGGGATAAATTCCGCGTGGAAAAGTTAAAATCGTTTCAAAACGTTGATCACCATTAGAATAAGTGGCTATATGTTGCAGTGCCTGTTTAAAGTCTGAATCTAAGCTAAGTAAGCGCACAGATTGAATATTTACAGCCCCCGGACGCACAATAGCAAACAAAGTTGCTTCAGTTTCCAACACATCTTGTAAAATTGGATCAAAACCTACCATTAATACTTGTGGACGTTGGCGTGTAATTCCTGTTACTGGAATGTCAATGCTATTCCGATCAATAACAGTCACAGGTACGCTATAGGAAGTAGTTTGTTGATTTAATGTAGAATAGGCTTGTAAAACAATTTGATATACACCTTCACGGCTAAACGTATGCGCCGGATTTTTACCCGTTGCCACTTTTCCGTCCCCAAATTTCCACAGGTAATGTAAACTGTCGCCTCTTAAACCGATTGTTGAATTATTGGTAAAAAATGTGCGCAATGGAGCTTCACCAAACAAAGGTGTTACTTGAAAATTGGCTTGCGGTAAAATAACTTGGTTAGAAATCGTAAACTTACGCTCACCGGTTATCGTTTGATTAGCAGCGTTACGGATTTCTAAACTGACTGTGTAATTACCTGTACGTTGAAATTGATGTAATACTATCGCGTTATCCGTACCGACAAACTCAGTACCGTCACCGAAATTCCATAAAAAAAACTTTGGATTAAAACTTTCTGGTATCCGCGCCACAAAAGTTGTTTTTAACGCATTATCTAATGCTGTTGCAGCCTCAATCGGAATATAAAAATCTGTATCTTGCTCAACCAAATTGACTTTTAATTGATATTGACCCACTGCATTATCATTAAAACTCGTTGCTTCTAACAGTAAATCTGTTTGATAAAGTGGTGTATAGCGTAAATGCGCATTTTGACCGCCACCGCTATTATCATCAAAGCGCAGTTGACGACCAAACATGTCATACAAATACAAGAAACTATCGAATTGTTCAGATTGCATATCAACGATAAGTTCTTGTCCAACCGGTACATTTTTAATCACATAGCGGTCGGTATAAGCATTAATACGGGTTTGAGATTTTATATCATCAATGGTTAATTCTGCATCAGCACTACTATCTAATGGAAAAATAATCCCATCTAATTCCTCTTGTAATGACAACAAAATACTATGAAATCCCAAACCACCTGCATTATCTTTGACAGTTAAACCGACGTTGTAGTGACCTGCTTGCTCGTAAGTATGAGTAATAGTAGGTTCTGCGCTGCAAGTCATAGGTGTCGTATCATCAAAATGCCAACAACGTTCAACAATTTCACCGTCTCTATCTTCGCTAAAATCGGTTAAAGTTACCGTTGCGGGTACGGTTAAACTATCCGTTTGTATGATAAATGCGTGCGCTAATGGTTTACGATTTACGGTTTTATTTTTAAGTTCCATGCTATATGCGCCGTAATTTAATGTTTTATTGATTTGATGCGCGGTTGCTTCGATGTAATAGCGTCCCGTTTCTGCGGGTGTAAAAATAATTTCTGCATTGGTAGTTAAGGTACTTGCGTCATCATTACTCGCTAATAATTGTCCTTTTGCATCAAATAAATATAAATAACTATCAAATCCTGCTGTCATACGAATAGCAACAGTTTGTCCTTGTGTTAAGTCTAAACCCAAATAATCTGCTGGAATATTGGCGCGTTGCGAGGAGAGTGTATCACTGGCTTGTAAACTGAATCCGGAGCGAATTTCATCAAGATTTAAAAAAACGGGTTCGGAAAAAGTTGGTGTAAGAGTAATTGGCGGAAAAAAATTAATTAATTCAGTGCGTTGTTCTGGCAATATCCCTTCGTATAATGCGGTGGGATTACTAGGAAATTGTAGAGCAAATTGATGCGCAGTTTCCACATCTTTGGCTTGGGCGATGAAATAAAGTAAACGCACTTGGGATTGTGCTGGAATGATTACATTGCTGTAAGTCCAAGTCAATTTATCACCGATTAAACGATGGCTTGCGGCTACAGGCGTACCCACTTGAGAGTGATAATGTAGCAGCGCAGGTAAACCACCCAAAGTATTGGCTACTGTTTTGTCATCCGTGATTAAAAATTGCTTTTGATCATAAGCTGTAACGGTACGTGCGCCTGAGCCGAGTGTGCCATATACTTCAATATCAACCGTTTGGTCATTGCTGGTTGGATTATTAATGATTTCCATGTAACGGGCAAAATTATAATTTTTTGAGACATAAATCCGTCGTCTGATTTCTAAGCCAGAATTGGGTTCAATGTAACGACTGGTAATAATTTCACGACCTTGTGTAGCGACAACGCTAGGCGTACCAACGTAATTGGTATTATTTACGCGTAAGTTGTACATATTTTTATAGGCATTGAGTGTGCCGTTGACGAGCGCACCATTATCGCCAATATCGTATACAAAGCTTTCACCATCAATGAGTTGAATGGCTGATGTTTGAACGGGCAGCCAACATAATATAGCCAGTGTGACCCATAGAGGTCTTATCATGGATGGTCTCCTTATCGGTGGACAATTATCAGTGAACAGTTACCGCAAAAGTAGTTAATTATGCACCACGCCAGTACGCAGCATGGTACAACTTTTTAAAAATAATCGTAAAAACATCATTTAAAATAACTAAAACGCTATTAAATCACGCGAATCATTAAATTACTTTAATTTTATCTAATTGCAATTCTAACTGTTGCAGCGCACTGGTAAATTCGGCAATACGTTGCTTTTCCGTTTCAACAATTTCTGCTGGTGCGCGTGCAGTAAATTTAGGATTATCCAATTTAGCTTGACATTTTTCCAAATCTTTACGGATTTTATCCATTTCTTTGGTTAAACGTTGTATTTCTGCGTCTTTGTCGATTAAACCTGCTAACGGAATCAAAATCTTCATTTCACCCACTAGGGCAATTGCAGATTCTGGTGGATTAGCATCCGTTTCTAACCAAGTAGTATTGTTTAATTTTGCCAGTGTATTTAACAAAATTTGGTGTTTTTCTAACTTATTTTTATCGTCAACAGTGCCATTTTGCAATAAAATATCAAGCCGTTTGCTTGGCGCAATATCCATTTCGGAACGAATGCGACGAATACCTAGAATAAATTGTTTCGCCCACGCAATTTCTTTCTCGGCGGCGACGTCTACCTTTTCTGCATCAAATTGAGGATAAGGTTGTAGCATAATGGTTTCAGCTTCAATCCCCGCTAATGGCGCGACTTTTTGCCATAATTCTTCAGTAATAAACGGAATAATCGGATGTAATAAGCGCAAAATTGTTTCTAATACGCGAACTAAGGTGCGGCGTGTACCGCGTTGCGCAGCTTCGCTCGCTCCTTTTTGTAACACAGGTTTAGAAAATTCTACATACCAGTCACAATATTCATTCCACGTAAATTCATACAAAGTTTGTGCTGCTAAATCAAAACGATAGGTTTTAATATGCTGATTAACTTCCAATTCAACAGCTTGCAAATGCGAAATAATCCAACGGTCAGCAAGCGATAATTCTATTAACTCATTGTCCAATCCGGTATCTTGTCCTTCCGTACTCATTAAAACATAACGTGTTGCATTCCATAATTTATTGCAAAAATTACGGTAACCTTCAATTCTTCCTAAGTCAAAACGAATATCACGCCCCGTCGAAGCTAATGCAGCAAAAGTGAAACGTAACGCATCCGTACCAAAGGCAGGAATACCGTCTGGGAAAGCATGTCGGGTCACTTTTTCGATTTTTGCTGCCATTTGTGGTTGCATCAAGCCTGTGGTACGTTTTACAACTAAATCTTCAAGCCCAATACCATCAATTAAATCAATTGGATCAAGTACGTTACCTTTGGATTTGGACATTTTTTGTCCTTCCGAATCGCGTATCAATCCATGAATATAAACCTCTTTAAATGGTACATCGCCGATAAATTTCATCCCCATCATGATCATCCGCGCCACCCAAAAAAAGATGATGTCAAACCCTGTCACCAATACGCTGGTGGGATAGAAATTATGTAAACGTTTGGTGTCGTCAGGCCAGCCCAATGTGGAAAACGGCCACAATGCAGAAGAAAACCATGTATCAAGTACGTCTTCATCTTGAGTTAATGAAATATCAGCATGTAAACCATATTTTTGCCGTACATGCGCCTCTGAGTAACCAACGTATTCTTTACCTTCCACGTCGTACCATGCAGGAATCCGATGTCCCCACCAAATTTGGCGGCTGATACACCAGTCCTCAATATTACGCATCCATTCAAAATAAGTTTTGCGCCAATTTTCTGGAATAAATTTAATTCGACCTTGTTCAACTGCCTCAATCGCAGGTTTTGCTAATGGCGCGATTTTTACATACCACTGATCGGTCAAAAAGGGTTCAATTACGGCACCACTGCGATCGCCGCGTGGCACTTGTAATTTATGCTTATCAATTTTAACGAGTAAACCGGCGGCTTCTAAATCTGCAATGACTTGTTTTCTCGCTTCATAACGGTCTAAGCCTCGATATTTACGTGGTGCATTATCATTAATTTTGGCATCTTCAGTCAGAATATTAATCATTTCTAAATGATGCCGTTTGCCAATCTCATAGTCATTAAAATCGTGTGCCGGTGTAATTTTAACACAACCTGAGCCAAATTCTGGGTCAACATATTCATCAGCAATGATGAGGATTTTGCGCGAGGTTAGTGGTAATTCGATATATTTACCGATATATTGTTGATAACGTTCATCTTTTGGGTGGACTGCGACTGCGGTATCACCTAGCATGGTTTCAGGTCGAGTAGTCGCTACCACCATATAACCACTTCCGTCGTCCAACGGATAACGCAAATGCCATAATGAACCATTTTCTTCTTCGGAAATCACTTCTAAATCTGATACTGCCGTGTGTAGTACAGGGTCCCAGTTGACTAAACGCTTACCACGATAAATCAAGCCTTCGTCATACAAACGCACGAATACTTCACGCACCGCATGAGATAAACCTTCATCCATAGTAAAGCGTTCATGCTCCCAATCTAACGATGCACCCATGCGCCGTAATTGTTTAGTGATATGTCCACCGGATTGGTGTTTCCATTCCCAGACTTTTTCTAAAAACGCCGCTCGTCCCAAGTCATGACGGGTTTGATTTTTTTCTATTGCTAATTGACGCTCGACGACCATTTGGGTAGCAATACCCGCATGATCAGTGCCGGCTTGCCATAGGGTATTATGCCCTTGCATCCGATTGTAACGAATGAGTAAATCCATCAAAGTGTCTTGGAACGCATGACCCATGTGTAATGTACCGGTGACATTGGGCGGTGGAATCATAATGCAATAGCTTGATTCACTTCGATTAGAGGGAGAAAAGTAATTTTTTTGTTCCCATGTCTGATACCAGTTTTGTTCAATGGCTTGCGGATTATAGGTTTTTTCCATGTTATTGTAATCGTCTTCACTAAGAAAAATATTTTTATTATAACTTAGATTAGGGGATAACTTGAGGGAAGTAGAAGAGAAATTTTGGAATGAAGTAGTTATGTGGAAAAGAGTCGGCAATAGTCGCCATATAATCGGTTTGAAATCTTAGCAAATATGTTAAAAAAATCAATATTTTCTTTCACGTCGTAGAGACTCATTTAAGATAATGAGATTAAAATTTTTAACTTTTTAAAGACTATCTGAGATAATTATCAATTTCGACTCAAAAATTAAAAATATCAGCTCCAATACAACGTAAATAAGCCTGTTCCAAATCATTAGCTTGATACTGCTTATAACACTGTTGCGGTGTGCCGATAAATAACAATTTGCCATCATGCAAAATCGCCATTCGATCACATAATACCTCAATATCAAATAACAAATGCGTCGTAAAAAATACAGTTTGATGCTGTTGCTTCAAATCTAATAAATAACGTTTAAAATAAGCGCGTGCTTTCGGATCAAGTCCACTTGTTGGCTCATCTAAAATAAATAGCGATTTTTTCATTAAAAAACAACTAATTAAACCTAATTTTTGATTCATTCCTTTAGAATATTTCTTAACTGGCTTGCATAGAGCCTTCACGTCTAAATCTAAACGTTGACACAATTCCGTAACTTGTTGTTGTTCCAATTTAACTTGATGTAATTGACTGATATAATTTAAAAATTGCTGTCCTGTTAAGAAATTAGGTGGTTTAAATTGCTCTGGCATAAATGCTAATGGTTGGCGTGACTGTGGATTTAAATGTGACTGTCCAAAAATTTGAATTTGTCCCGCGTCTAATTCTTCAAAATCTAAAATAGTCTTGATAAGCGTGGTTTTCCCCGCCCCATTCACACCAACTAATGCTAAAAATTCACCTTGTTGTACATTAAAGCTAATTTGTTCCAAAATAGATTGTTTTGCATATTTTTTACTGACTTGTTGTAATTGTAGCGCGTTCATTTTAACCACATTTAGAAAGTAAGTTTAAGGCGTAACTAAACTTTTTATTATCGACATCCAAAAGAACAATTATAGTGGATTCCATTATCAAAATAGTGCAATTTTTTTAATGAGCACAAAGCTGAAATTCGCCCTAAATCTATCAAATATGTTAGTATGAATGCGTAGTTATCCAAATATACAAAGGAAATAAACACAATGAGCGCAACGATTATTGAGCAAGCGATTCCACGTTTACATCGATCAGAATTGGCTGTACCCGGTTCAAATCCCGCTTTTTTCGAGAAAGCCGCAAAATCAAATGTAGATTGTATTTTCTTGGATTTAGAAGATTCCATTGCGCCCGACGAGAAAGAAACAGCACGTAAAAACATAGTTGAAGCTCTCAACGATATTAATTGGGGCAGTAAAACGATCTTAGTACGGATTAATGGTTTAGACACCCAGTACATGTATAAAGATGTGATTGATATAGTTGAAAATTGCCCACGTTTAGATATGTTATTGATTCCTAAGGTAGGTGTACCTGCTGATGTCTACACTTTAGACACTTTAGTGACCCAAATTGAAATTGCAAAAAAACGGGAGAAAAAATTAGGTTTTGAAGTATTAATTGAAACGGCTTTAGGCATGGCAAACGTGGAGGCAATTGCGCAATCCAGTAAACGATTAGAAGCGATGAGTTTTGGTGTAGCAGATTATGCCGCTTCGACTCGTGCTAGAACAACGGTAATCGGCGGCGCGCATCCAGAATACGGTGTGTTGACAGATAAAAATGAGGAAGATAATCCGCGTAATTTTCATTGGAATGATATGTGGCACTTTGCCCAAGCGCGTATCGTCGTTGCGTGTCGTGCTTATGGTTTACGTCCAATTGATGGTCCTTTTGGTGATTTTAGCGATCCTGATGCGTATGTTGCGGCTGCAAAACGAGCAGCAATTTTGGGTTATGAAGGCAAATGGGCAATTCATCCTTCGCAAATTGATTTGGCAAACGAGGTATTCAGTCCATCGAAAGATGAAGTAAATCGTGCCAAACGCATTTTAGAAGCAATGGAGCAAGCCGCCAAAGAAGGTAAAGGAGCGGTTAGTTTAGATGGTCGTCTGATTGATGTAGCAAGCATTAAAATGGCGGAAAATTTAATTGAAAAAGCAAAATATATTGGTATGGCATAGTAAAAAATAATTACACAGAACGGCAAAATTTGTTTTACGCATCCATTTAGCTTTGCGAGCAATGGTAAATTGGGGCGCAGAGCGTCCATGCTGCACCCCAACACTGATCATTGGGAATTAAGATAAATACATGGTTAAACTCATGACACCGCGCCGCTACTGAATAGAACACAAGACTGCATAACATCAGTTATAAATGTCTAATATTATTAAAATATAATAAAAACTTATAGATTACATAAAAAATTATCGCTTTAATATTCCTAAAAATCGTTTAATACTATCACTCTTTGGTAAGTCCAAGAATAAGTTATAAAATAATTTTTTAGTCATTCGTATTCGGTAAAATAAGTTTTCGTTTATTGGATAATCAATAAGTTACATGGCTATTTTGAACTCGTGACGATGCACCGCGTTGTTACCCAACAGGACGCACTAGCGTCCACCTAAACTTGACTAAGAAAAAAAGGATCAGAATTTATGTCCATATTACACCCCGTCATTGCGATTACAGGCTCTTCTGGCGCAGGTACAACCACAGTTAAAAAAGCTTTTGAGGATATGTTCCGCCGTGAGCGAATTAATCCTGCTGTTATCGAGGGCGATAGCTTTCACCGCTATGATCGTAAACAAATGAAAGAAGCCATTGCAGAGGCTGAAAAAGATGGTAAACATCTTAGTCATTTCGGACCTGAAGCGAATTTATTTGATAAATTGGAAGATTTATTTCGCCAATATGGTCAAACGGGTGCCGGGCAGAAACGTTATTATTTACACAACGAAGAGGAAGCAGAGCTTTACGATCAAGAGCCGGGCACGTTTACGCCTTGGGAAGATATTGAACCAGATACAGATTTGTTATTCTACGAAGGATTGCACGGTGGTATACAAACAGAAACAGCTAATGTACATCAGTGGGTTGATTTATTGGTCGGCGTTGTACCAAGTGTTAATTTAGAATGGATTCAGAAAATTAGCCGCGATACTATTGAACGTGGTTACTCAGCAGAAGCGGTTACGCATACTATTTTGCGCCGAATGCCTGATTATGTGAATTATATTACGCCACAATTTTCTAAAACGCACATTAATTTCCAGCGTGTGCCATTGGTTGATACGTCTAATCCTTTTATTGCGCGTGACATTCCAACAGCAGACGAAAGTTTAGTTGTGATTCGTTTTAATAAATATCGTAATCAAGATTTTCCGTATTTATTATCCATGATTCACGATTCTTTCATGTCACGTCCCAACACATTAGTTGTACCCGGTGGCAAAATGGGTTTTGCAATGCAATTAATTTTCGCCCCAATTATTCACAAAATGATGGAGAAACGTCGCCAAGCTTTGCGTGAGAGTTAATAATAACACCACTGAAGGCGTGTAAAACTGGGTGTGATTAAAAATGCTTGGATATACTCTACAGTCAAATCTCCTTTAAAAAAGGAGGTTCAGTGACACCTAAATTTAATGCAGTGCTTCAGAGCGATGTTGCCGAGGCAGGTCGCTACTTGTGCAATGGTGCTTTTAGCGGGTTTTGGTCAACAGACCCGTTTACATGCGGCGGGCGGTGGTGCGACTTGGACGGCGAAATAGTTTGAGTTACAATTTGGTAAACGAGGTAGCTATCTGTTTGATTTTTATCATAATCTATGAATATTTGGCGGCAGTGAACCTGCGTTGTGTGCGTGATGCTAAGTTAGCTAGAGCTTGGTTAGAGCAGCAAAAGTAAACGTTAAAAAATGAATATACTAGGAGTGATGCGGTTCAAATAAAAATCTCACTCCATTCAAAGCGTTATATATTTTGTGCTAATTTTGAATAGTTTAATAAAATCAATTGATTAACACCTCAACTGCGTAATTTCTAGTTTGGTGATAAGTTGGATTCCTTGTTCCCAAAGTGATTCTTGAAGGGCTTTTGAAATATGACCTTTATCACCAAATAGTTTTCCTTTGATAAATTTTGCTATATATTTCAATCCTTTACGGTCATATACATTACCCGGTGTCACGAAAAAATTCACTAATTCACCCGTTATTTCAAACTTATCTAAACCTATCCATAGATAACTATTTATCGATTTAG
>CAYMCP010000075.1:0-17268 GCA_964388965.1 uncultured Thiotrichaceae bacterium
GTTGCCAGACTGTCCATAATGGCGATAATAATTTCTGTGCAAGCTGTTGTTTTTGTTGTTCATTTAAATCAGTACACAAACGCTTGGCTAATTTATTCAACATTGCGGCAGGCTGCATAGTTTCATCATCCAGAAAGCCATCCCATAAACCCAAAGTCAATAAGCCTTGCACAGCATTTGCGCCTAACATACCGTTTAAGGCTTCAAGCGGCAGCGGCATGACAAAATCTTGCGAATACTGCAATAATTTCTGCGCTGATTCTGACAACAAACCATGCAATTTATCCAATACCAAACCTTCTAATAAATCGCGGATTTTTTCATCAGAAATATCCACAGGCTGACCTGACAACCATTTTTCCAATTCATTCAAAGTTTGCTCTGCTGCCGCAGCATTATTTATCAATAAAGTGTATAAACTATTTTGCAGCCCGGGATTGCCATTGGCTAATTTCAAACAACGATGTTGTAACTTTCGCAAATCAGCATCATCACTAAAGGCTTTTTGTTTTTCTATGGACAAGGGACGTTGCTGTAACTCTAATTGTTTATGGCGTTCATTCCAATCCATCGGAGCTAAATGCCAATGCAATAAAGTGTCAGCTAAATTATTTCCACGCTCATCAGCCATAAAAAAACGATAACGACTGGTAATCATTAAACGGGATGGAGTCTGTCCACGATGTTGATGAAAACTACGCAACAGCGCACGAATGGCTAATTGTTCCTCAGTGCGCACGGTATAAAAACCATCTTTTTCACGCGGTTCGACTAAAATTTGCTCAAAATCGTCAATAATTAACAAAATCGGTAAATCTTGTTTTAATAAATCATTCAAAGCATCGCTTAATAAACTGGGATTAGCGCGTAATTCTGGCTCATGTTTACGCACAATCGCATTGATTTCATTATTTAAACCATCAAACGCCTGCAAAATATCCACAGCTTCATAATATCCATACACGACAATAGTTTTATGTTCGAGCAATCGCCGCGCAACCCGTGCCGCTAGACTGGATTTACCCTGCCGACCCATGCCATGAATCAACACACCCGCATGTTGTGGCTGGCGAAATTCACGAATAATAGCCTGCAAAGCGCGTCTTCGCCCGACAAATTGCGCTCGCCCAGCGACCGGAACTTGTTTTTTTGCATCTAAAAAAGCTTTTTCCTCAAAATCAGGTGGTAATTGACGTTTCGCCTTATCGCTTTCGGTCAAGCTATTGATTTGATAGCGACTTAAAAACAAACGCGCTAAATGCCAATCGCGGCTATATTTGGGCGCATCTTTTTGGAAGGGTTCAAGCGGATTGAGGTGTAACTGATAACGCGCATTGGCGACGGCATGATTTAATGATTGTCGTTTTGCTACATCCTGATAAAAATACTGTGCAAACAAACTGGCTTCGACATCACTAACACTATTCCCCCAACCCAACACCGCCGGCATACCGATTTGAATTAATTGCGTAGCAAAACTACTGGCTAATTTTGATGAAGGATTCGCCGTGTGACACGCTGAAATAAACGTTAATTTAATGCCTTTTTCAACATTGGTTAAACTACCTTGTGTACGCCAATCGCGGAAATTCACTTTTTGCTGATGCCCTTCCTCATTTTCCAATAATAAAACTGGATTTTGTTGCTCATCAAAACCACCATGACAAGAAATATGAATAATATCAGGATAATAACGTGACACCTCACTGGCTAATTCGCTCAACATACCCGTTTCTTCAACAGTCAAATCCAAATCACGCGACTGAGTAGCATCCAAAATAGCTAACTCTTCTTTTTCATACGACAAACTACTAACCTGTTCAGGTGCAGCCGCCATAAACATTAAATTCAAGCGATAAGGCGAAGGCGGCAATTCATCTTTTGCTTCGCCGATGCGCCGCGTAGGATTAAATTGATTAAAATCGTCTAAAGCTAAATGTTTTTCATGCCAAGCCAATAATTCCCAAGGCGCGTTTAAAAAAGTGGTTTGCTGTGCATCAGGTCGGGCGGAAATTTGAAAAGTAACATCCCACACGGGTTGATTTCGTACATCGTTTAATAGACGTTCTAACCAACTGGTTTTATTGAGAAAATCGCTTAATTGTTGACCAATTTTCAATAAATCGGGGCGATTATCAACATTGCGCGTTTCAACCAGCATTTGGTAATCAATGGCAGATTGCGCTAACAAAGCCATATCCGCATCGCTGACCTCAAAATGCTCCATTTGCCAATCCGCATGAATAAGGCTCAGGCGATTGTTTTTAAACTGAAAAATAGTGGACATGGCGATTTTTCCTATTTACATTGATGTCTCAACATAGTGATGCTATAACAGGCACTATATTCAAATTTTTCCAAATTAGGGCGTAAAAAATGAAATTTCCTTAAAACTGTTTGAACAGTGAAAAGGTTGAAGACAATCTTTGCAAGATAGTTTTCGTGACACGACTATGCTTGACCTGAAAACTTGGTTTCGGGCGAGTAAATATGTTCGCTATACCCTGAAAACTCTGAAAAAGTTTGTAAGTCATTGATTTTAGGTGGAGCGTATTTGCATAAGTGATTGATTTTATTATAGGCAAAAAAAGTTTTTCGGAGTTCTCAGTATACCTTAAAATTTCTTCCTGATGTCGCTGATGATAATTTTATATCTCAAATCACTAACCAATGTGCGCAGTTAGATAAAATTCATAGTCCTATTATGCAAGTATTGTTTTACGAGTCTATTTTTTGATAACACAAGTCCCACACGCCATGTTCTAAACGCTGTCCACGCCGCTCAAACTTTGTAATTGGGCGTTCGGTGAAACGCGGAGCAAACTGCCCATTACTTGATAAATTAGTTAAGCTAGGATAGGTATCCAGTGTGGTCAACATTTGTGCTGCATACTCTTCCCAATCGGTTGCCAAACGCATTAAGCCATCTACTTTAAGTTTAGGTGCAACAAGGTCTAAAAAAGCAGTTTGAATCAAACGACGTTTATGATGACGCTTTTTATGCCAAGGGTCTGGAAAAAAAATATACACGCAATCCAAACTATTCGCTGCAATATGATATGTCAACATTTGTACAGCATCACCATTAAGTAAACGGATATTACTCAATTCATACTTTTTAATTTGTGCCAAAACCTGCCCAATACCTGCTAAATACACTTCAATCCCTAAATAATCACATTCAGGGTGCATTTTTGCCATCGAAATCAACGCTTCACCGTCACCAAAACCAATTTCTAAATGCTTTTCAGCATCACGCCTAAAAAGATGCACTAAATCTAATTCACCCTCTGGCGTTAGCAGGTAATCATTTGTTAAATTTGCCAATGCCTGCTGCTGCGATTTGGTAATACGACCATTACGACGTACAAAACTACGAATTTCACGCTGATTTTTCATATTTAATCCACGACAATCACAATATTTTGACCTTCTTTTACGCTACGTGGTTTCCAAAGCTTGATCAGATGCCCACTATCATCATCAAAAGGCACGATTTGATGGGTATCTAGTAATTTTTCAACGCGCCCACGCGCCCACAAGCGTTTAAGATGACGCATATCATCACGGTTTTGTAAGCGCAATACACCTATATGACCTTGTAAAGCAACACTTATCGTATGCCTAAGTCGCTCTCCTAGTGTATTAAAACGACGCAAATCTGAGAATGATACAAATCCTTGTAGCGGAATTTGCTCCAGTATAATGCAATTTTCTACAGACTCACCTTGCACGCCAAATCCAATAAATATATTTTTAAAAAACATACTCATTAATTGGTGTAGTCGCATATTCGGGGTCAGATGCCACAACAACAAGTTATAATCCTCCTTAGAGCTGATGACGAGTGTCAACGCTTTTTTTAACATATTGACGTGTAAGGTTATTGCCGGTAATTTGAGAAGGGAGAGCTTTGCATAGGAAAATCTGCACGGGTCTGAACAGAATTCATTAAGAATGTGAATACTGGTTTGCAGACTTGATTTCTGTTTATTTACCAACACCTTACGTTTTTTCACTCCTTACTAGTGTGATGTGCTAAAAACGAAATCCTCTTATGCTGTATTTTGCTTTTTAAATCGAAAATTGGCAATCAAAAATATTCGTTTCAAAAGGATTTGAGACAATTCAAAATACAAGTTACTTCCAATTTTGATATTCGTCTACGATGCGCTGTATATTATCTTTAGTGGCTTGGTCTGATTTAATACCAATCACTTTAACTGTAACATTTGTCAACATTTCTCCCAAGTGCCAAGTTTGCGAGCCAAAAATTGATTGCATATCATCAGTCAAATTGTTTAACCAGTGTTGTAATTGTAGATTTTGTGCTTCGAGTTGCTGAATTTGTTGTTGATACTGAAATTGTAAACTATGCTGCTGCAAAACATCCTGCGCCCCTTCGGATAACTGTGGCAAAATCATATTAAAAATTGTTTTTTGCTCAAACTGCTGTACTAAATCTAATTGCTGCTGATTAGCAAAAGATTTTAACAATTGTTTATCACCGTGTTGGTGCATATAAGTGGGCTGTACAAAGTCAATGATAGCCTCGTCGGTTAGCAAGTTTAAGCCAGAACTTATATTTTCAATGTGTTGGAATAGCATTTTTACTGTTTTAAGTGGATTTTGCAACAAATCGTGAAAAGAAACTAAAATTTTAGCTTGATCTTGAATTGCATGAAGCGCATCCAGCATATAGCGTTCCCACAAACCAAGCCCTGTATGTAAACTAAATTGATTGCGTTTATGTAATGATTGAGCAATTTGGATCGGATTGCGGTATACAACAATGTAGATAGGATTATCAAAATAAGGTTGCCAAAGTGGCAAAGTCAGACACAAACGGGGGTCTTTAAGCATCCAGTGCGGATACTGATTTAAATCATCCAAAATAGGTTTAACTTCTTGTTGGAATTGATTTTTTTGTTTATCTGTTGTTTGCAGAATATTCCATTGACTAATTTGATGCCACGTCGCGCCCATACTTTCCATAAGCGTCTTATTAGCGATGATGACATCTTTACGTTCCCAATAGCCTTTGGGATTGGTTACGTCCGCAGGTAACGCGACATTCGCAGGCGCGAAATACGCCCCCATTAAATTTAATAGACCAGCAATGACTGAGGTACCAGAACGGTGCATTCCTAATACAATAATTTGCATAATGGTGTCGTTTTTTGCCTCAATGCTAAGGTATAAAGTCCGCTTGGCGAGCAGCTTATTTGTCCGATTATCGGTGCAATTGTACTCCAAATTCAAACTATTTACTATGAACTGAAAGTATCGGTGCTGTCGAGAGTAATAAATAAGTGATTGTTTAAGCTACGAAAAAGCTCTAAAAAATGATGCTCGTGAGACAGTGCATGATATTCATGGAATAAGCGATTTTGGTGTTACGATTATCTGGTAGGCTGTCGAAAGATGTAGTCATTTGCTCAATCAGGGTAATGTATGGTTTTAAATTTAAAATTGCCGATATAAATCAAGCAGTGGAAATAGAGCATCTGAAATAATTGCCACCATTTCATGCTCAGTTTCCGTGAAAATATTCTTGTGTTTGCTATCTACAGCGAAAAATCCGTAATATTGGTACAGTTCATTTTCATTTTTTGAAATGTCATTGAATCTACTGTATTCATCACGAAAAGAGGAATAACGTATTGGTGATAAAATGGTTGAAATATAAGGTAGAGGCCAATCTTCACTTAGTGCATCTTTCTTGTCATAATGCGTCAAACTTTTAAAATAATCTGATTCTTTGGATTGACTGAGATCGTTGCTGATATAAAAATTTATGTGACCACTCATGATTTTGTATACCGTGTCATGTTCATTAAGAGGGGTTGGATTGCGCAATAAGTTCTCATCAGCTTGTTTGCATTTTTCAGTGCTTTCTCTATCTCTTGCGAGCGTGTCTAGGCAAAGGTTTTTACCCTCTTGACAACTGGAAACAATCTTAATACATGTTCTGCATTCTTTCCTCGTCGTTAAGGAAAATGCAATTGATGCCGCAGTCATTGCAGAAATTAAATACTCTTTAAAATCAGATTCATTAAATTCAATTTTAGGATGAGACTGATCTTTACATAATCTTAAATAGTAATACGCATTACGAATCGTATGCACAGCTTCATGTATATATTTTTGGCTATCTTTATGCCCTGTTGTTAGGTGCAGGATTGAATAATTTGCGTAAATTTGTAATCCGATCGAAATTAAGACTAAAGCAAGAAATAATGTAAATAAAATAGATAAATCGCCATAGCTAAACAGTGCCAGTAAACCAACAGCAAATGCAACCACAGAAATGGCAGTATTAATCCAATGATGATGACGTGCAATCCATTGTTTCATTTTCATCTCTTTTTTGAAGTATTGTTTTGGGTGGAATTGTCGCCGATACTTATATTGGAGTTTATAACATCACCACATATACGGACATAACGAGTCAGTATATTGCTTTTTTCAGAATGAGGCTTGCTTGCTTCTTGAGTTTGTTGAGAACATAACGTTGCAATATCTCTTGCCATTTGGTTCACGTTTTGGCGAAACCGTTGTGTTTTTTTGTCAAATACGATTATTTCTCTCCTCTCGTTTTGTTCCCAAAAGCAATACCCTATAATATCCGCAATTTCCCCTGTTCTTTCCACTTTATCATGCTCTACTACAATGATATTATTTGGGTTTTTAAAAGACTCAATCTCCTGCACACCTACTGTTTTCAAATACGCTGGTGACAAAATGACAACAAGACATGTTGAATTATTCAAATGCTCATTTTTGGTTTGTATCAAATCAATGCCACGCAACATATACTTAGCCCAAATAAAATTATCATCGAGTTCACCCAATTGCTCTCGCAAACTGTTTTTCAACTGTTTTACGAAATCAATAACCCAATTTTCATTGGCATCAGCATAACTTATGTAAATTTTGTACTCAGTCATTTTTATAAATCTCTTTTCCGAAATGATACGTTACTATTCTTCCATGCAACATAGGTATCACTATCCAACATCCTGTTGTTGTACAACGAAAATCAAAATCATATACCGGTGAACTTACCCCTCTAGAGAGTGGAGTCGTAGGAATCGGTAAATCTATACTGAATAGTAAGCGTTCTATGTCAGCTTCTACGTCCCACATTTTTAATGTGCCATCACTAGCAATAGTCGCAACTTGGTATCCATCAGGGCTAAATTGTGCCTTGTAAATTGTACCTTGATGTGCGACAAATGATTTTACGAGTTGCTTATTTCCATCAAATATATTTAACTTACCTTCCTGCCCGTAGCTTGCAAAGTAACCGCTTGTATTTGAATAGATTATGCCAAACATATCATTTGCTTCTTTGGCTTCATCTAGTTTTACCGTGTGTCCTGAATCGCTGTTTAAGATGTAAGCTTGACTATCGCCCGTTACTAATAATCGGTTATCATCTAAAAAGTCGATGTACAAAGCATATTTTTCAAACAGCGGGAAAGTGTGTTCAGGCATTGATTGATCGAATTGATAAATACTAATTTTCCCATCCATAGTAGCTGCCGCAAGTTTTTTACCATTTGGCGCAAAAGCTATGTTGTATACATCTTCTTCGGCTTCAAAAATATATTTGTACTGCAAATCATTTTCTGTTAATTCAAAAATATCTATTTTTTTATCATAGCTTGCTGTCGCAATAAAATTTCCATTATCATTAAATTTGATATTACGGATACGCTCTTTATGTGCGCTAACTTCTTGTTTTATTTGCATAGTAGCTAAATCATATAAGCGCAACGTACCATCCATAAAACCAACAATGGCATACTTTCCTTGTGGTGAAATAGCGACCGAAAGCGGGTGTTTGCGGTAAGGTTTATCAATATCAAGCGGATTAAATTGAATCGGACATGTTTGTTGTCGGCAAGTTTCGAGCAAGCGATAAGGCGGTAAATCAATCGTCCAATGTTTTATTTGTCCATCAATGCTACTACTCCACAAAGTTTGATTATCCAAAATTAACTGACTAACCGTTGCTTCGTGACTTTCTAATGTTTTTAGCGGTTTATGACTTTCAACATCCCACACGATAATGTCATTGTCTTGACTACCAGAAATGAGATAGCGGTTATCTTTGGAAAATTGCAAGGCAAATACACTGTTTTGATGTTTCCTAAAACTAGATATTTTTTGAGCTTGATTATCAAATAATGAAATAGAATTGTCTGCATTTGCAGTGGCAATCAAAGTATCATCAACGTTAAAGACAGCTTTGTAAATTTTACTATCACCTTTAAAAGTTGCTATTTCAGTGGGTTTGTCATCTAATTTCCATAATTTTGCAGTTTTATCATAGGAAGTAGTTAAAAGCTTGGTTTTATTCTGATTTAAGTTCAATCCTGATATTTGCCCACTATGAGCAGATATTGACGATAATTGATATAAACCTTGTTTTGTAATTTCGCCATAGTGTAAAAAGCCTTTAGAATCTGCCACAATAACAGTATTGTCAACATTAGCTAAAGCGGTTACAAAATTTATTATTTTAAATTCGCTTACTATTTGCTGATTTTCATCCCAAACGATAATTTTTCCATCTTTATCACCTGTTACGAGCCAGTTATTGTAAGCTGCAACCGCATAAATATTACTATCCAGCTTTGGATAAGGCGTAAACAGTTGTTTGTTTGTATCAAGCATCCCCCATTTTCCTAATTTACCGCTCACAATAAAACCATCATTCACAGGAAGTAGGCTATAAATTTCCGATTCAAAATCTGTAAAAGTTTTATCAGCTTGGATTTGGCTAAATTGTTGGATGTAGCCTTGCATCAGTCTATTAATATGCCGTTTAAAAATAGGAATTTTCACTTTTTCATTTAACAAAGCATTATTTTCATTCAACGCCATATTTGACAAAGTAAATTGATTATTTTGTATTTGAGAAACAGATAGCGCAATATTAGAATCAAATTGTGTAATTTCTAATTTTTGATGGGTTTCATCAAGCTCAAAAAAGAACCAAGAACCAATGATGAATAGAATGCCTAAAACAAATGATAGAATAACAGACAACCATGCAATTCGCTTTTTATTGCGAGCATTTTCTTTTAGCGATACAGCTTGCTGCTGGAATAACTCAGTTCTATGGTGCAGTTCTTTTTCTATTTTCGCTCTACTTTCTTCTTCTATTTTCGCTCTACTTTCTTCAATAAATGTAATAAGTTTATCAAAATCAACAGCTTTTTTAGAAAAACGTTTAGCCCAGATTTTTGTAGGCTGTTCTCTTTCTATCCATTCCTCTGCTTGAGCTAGTATTGCCCCCTTAAGTAAATTATCATCATTCTTTTCCTCATTCCAACGCTCAAAAGCTTCCTTTAACGAGCGATAAAGTCTAAAAAAATACTCTTCTGTCTCTTTCCAATCTTGTAATCTGTCCCATTGACGAATTAAACTTTCATGGGTGACATACACTTTTGTTTCTTGTGTTAGCTCTTCATCTTCAATACGCGGCTCAATAAATCTTCTACCCTTTTTGCGGAATTGTTCTGTTACACGAATAACATCCCCAATAGTAATTTCTTGATTTAATCTTTTTTTGATAATAGGCTTTACCCTTTTAAAAATATCTTCAAGCTTTGCCGAACGCCTTGTATTGGGTAAAGTGTCATCCACTTTAACTAAGTTTTTAAATAAATATTCGGTAATAAGTTTATCTTTCTCATTTTCTAATCTTTCGTATACTTTATCTATATGCTCAAATAGTGATTTTTGCAAACCACCGTATCTTTTATACAAATCGAAAGCAGCCTCTCCTTCAATTTCAACGCTATAGTGCTCAACCGTATCACCTTTTTTGTCGTCATAAATCTTATTCCACATACCCAACAGTAAATGTTGAATAAGCGGTAATTGATCAGGCTCATTAGCCGCATCATTCAAAATTTTACATACTAAATTCTCATCAATAGAACCACCATAAATTTGAATTGGTTTTTCAATTGCCTCTTTAAGTTGAGCACGTGTTAAATGAGGCAGGATAAATAAGGTTTCACTAATTTTTTCTGCTAAATGATAAAATTTTGCACATTCACCTATAAATTCAGCACGCATTGAAATTAATATATAAATATTTGACGGCTCTTCATTGGTTTGCAATAAAAAATTTACAAATTTATTAGCCAATGTTAAATTAGTAAACTCTTGATTTTCATCGTTATTTTTTTGTTCTCTAAATTTAAATATTTCTTCAAACTGGTCAACAATGAGCAAAAAATTAGTATTTTTAGGTTTTATATCCAAACCATTGAAAGTTTCTTGTAGATTGTAATCAGTTAGTAAACTATTTTCTAAAAAATTTTGGATTTCATCAGGTTTAAAGTCTTCTCCTTTGAATAACGCTTCATATTCATCTTTGATTGCGTCTTTATCCAATAATGCCTTTGCTAAATTTCCAAAAGGGTCATCTCCCGGTCGGGTTGTAATAATGCGCCAAAACACACCCGCTTGCGGTAATAAACCCATTTGGATTCCGGGAATCAAACCTGCATTAATGAGCGAAGATTTGCCACAACCAGACAAACCAATAACCGCAGTAAAATGCTGTTCGCTGATTGTATCTAGCAGTTTATCTGTATGTTTTTCGCGTCCAAAGAAAATATCACTTTCAGTTTGCTTAAATGGACGTAATCCAATGTAAGGTGTTTCACTCATGCTTTAAAGTCTCCGTAAATTTTTCAACACAGTTACCAGGGCAATTATTATATATTTTTAAATTATTTGAAAAACAACCTAATTCTTTCTTCTCTAAATTCTTTGGAGGTGGTTTATTAAAAACTGCAATAATCTTGAAATTTTCAGGTCGATTTAATCGTACTTTATTACAAAATTCTATTTGCCGATGTACCCACAAGATAGGAGCTTTGTCACAAATAATAATGACAGCATTATAAAACAATAATTTGTCTGTTAATTCATCTAAAATCTCTTCACGAGAGGTAAATTCTGTATTTTTAGGAATAGAAACTGACATCACGTTTCTCGTTACCAAGTCTTCTTGGATACTAGTCGCAAAGTCTCTATCTTCGTCAATTGTATTAACAAATACCATTTTATTATCTTTTGCAGGAGAGGAGGATTGCGAACTGATGCTATTTTGTTGTTGTGCATTATTGCCTGTATTTATATTGGAATTGTGTATATTTCCATTATTAATGAAAATCCGAATATCTATTTTAAAGCTTTCAATATCAGAATAAATATGAGTTGATGAGGCGTGATTTTTGTCATCTGTCCATCTTTTCGTTGGGATATGTAATTTTTTTGCTATTTCATATAAATCATTGCCTTTCTCATCATTACCCAATTGGATAAAAAAATCAGCTTGTTGTAATTCACTTTCAAAGTTATTTGTTTTTGGTAATAGATTCAGTTTTTCATTTTTGATGAATTCTTTTAAGGTGTTAGGCTCTAAGCTGTATTTATCTGACGACCATAAAAAAGCAGATTGCTGATTGGAATTTTGTTCTTCGGCTGGATGACTTAGTTCTATTAGCTTTTTAGCGAAATCTCGCGCTATTTGTTCTATTTCATTCAAGTAACTGGTAGAGCAAGTTCTTTTACTAAATTGCTTTATGCTTGTTCCAGTTTTATCTTCTTTCCAAAAGCGATAACCAATCGGCTCTTTCAGTTTTTTAGGTCTATCTACTTTGTCATGTTCTACAACAATTATATTTTCTTTGTTATTAAATTTATCAATTTCATCCATTTCGGCAAGGTATGCCCCAGATAATACCACAATCAAATATCTTGAATTATTTAGATGTTTTTGAAAGTCTTGTGGTTTATCCAGACCACTCGCCATATATTTAGCCCAGATAAAACTATCACCAATTTTTTCCTTCAATTGCTGGCATGGTAAATTAACTTTTAGGTTTTTCACAAAATCAATGACCCAGTCTTCATCTGCATCTGCATAGCTAATATAAAGTGTATGTTTTTGAATCATTTTTAAATTTTCCTTTTCAAGGTCCTGGACGCTCTATATCCGTTGCGCGTGTTAGGTCGTTTTCTTTTTCAGATTGTTTTTTTTCAGGTTGTTTCTTTTCAGGTTGTTCTTCACTGTTAAAAATAAACAGCTTTGAATCAATAGCATCAGCGTGTAAAAAATTAACATAAGTTGTTATAGATAAAAAAATAAGTATAACTAACTGTTTTAAAAAAAATTTTCGACAAATAGAATAGTACGTACCTAAAAAAACAAGGGGGAATAAATACAATTCTGTAGCAAAATTGAACATACCATAGTCCTATTAGGTCGTTTTAAACCTAACCCCTTTTTGATTTTATTATTTTCGTATTGTATACAACTTAATCATATTTTTGCAAGACATTAAATTTAGCTTAATCATTCATTCAAAATTTAAATAAATAAGTGTCACGTGCGCTTCAAGCACACTTATTCAGAATGTGGTGAGGGTGTTTGATCAAATTAAGAGGTTGAAGAATTTTTGACCAAGCTCAGTGGTCACTAGGTGAAACGCAGCAAGCCTGTATTGCTAACACGTTCGTGGAAGCTTGCCACCATGCTGGAAGTTATTGAAAACTACAGCATGGATGAAAGTGCATTACTGTAATGCTAAATCTTTTTCTAAATTAAGTTGTTTAACTAACTGGTTGGCTATTACTGTGCCAAATCGCTCTACAAATTGGTCCAAGTAATGTTGTTTGGAAGTAAAATCAATAATTTTTTCAGCTTTAATCAACTCTCTTGCAACGTAAGCTGTATTTCCTAAGCCGTCGATTAAACCTAATTCAACCGCCTGTTCACCAGTCCAAATTAAACCAGAAAATAGTTTATCTTCCTCACCTTGCAATCTATCTCCCCGCCCTTTCTTCACTACGTTAATAAACTGCTGATGAACATTATCTAATAAATTTTTGATATGGGTTACATCATCCGCTTTTTCTGGTGAAAATGGGTCTAAAAAGGCTTTATTTTCGCCTGCCGCGTACACTCGACGCTCAATGCCTAATTTGTCAATCGCATCAACAAAACCAAAACCACCACTCATAATTACGCCAATCGAGCCGACCATACTCGCTTTATCAGCATAAATTTCCTGTCCTGCGACAGCAATGTAGTAACCACCTGATGCACAAATATCTGTAATAACAACATAAAAAGGCGTATCAGGATATTTTTCGCGTAAACGCATAATTTCATCATTGATGTAACCTGATTGAACAGGACTGCCACCCGGACTATTAATGCGTAAAATCACACCCTTCGTGTTTTTGTCCTTAAAGGCTTTGCGTAAACCACGA
Source organism: uncultured Thiotrichaceae bacterium (assembly GCA_964388965.1). Lineage (GTDB taxonomy): Bacteria > Pseudomonadota > Gammaproteobacteria > Beggiatoales > Beggiatoaceae > Albibeggiatoa. The sequence goes on from CAYMCP010000075.1 coordinate 13,312, forward strand.
ATGGTTGTCTCTGCATTGGCTTCTAAATCGCTGCTGATAATACCAGTTAGCTCGACCAGCGCAGTATGTCCTTTTTCATCGCCGAATAACTTGGGTTGCTCTCCAGAAAAAATTTTTTTAATATCCGCACTTGTGATAATTAAAATCAACAAAAGATAAATTGCCAATAAAAATTTAAAGAAAATTCCCCATTTTCGGGCGCGACGTTGCTCATTCAGGGTAGCAAAAGCGAGACGACTGAGTAACTCACGTTCCCATTGCTCAGAATCAGAATGTTTTTCAATATCAGTATCTGACATATTTTTTTCCTTTTTTATTCTCGAATAGAATGTAAATTTAAATTAAAAAGACAGTTTAATGCAAATATCATCTGAGATAACCCAATCAAGCATATTTATTCTATCTCATTAATAACATCAACTTGCTCCGGTGGGGTGAATTGGAATAGCGTGTTATCTAATGTTTTATTTCTAGCCATATTTTTGAAGTGCATCGTTGTGGTTTGACCTAGATTATCCACCAAATCCAATCCGTGTAATTGTTGTCCATCTAAAGTTAAAATCACTTTGACAAACTGTGCTTCATTCGTTTTTGGGTCTAATTGTAAGCGAGTATAATTTGACTGGGAGTTTAACTTCTTGATATTAAAATTTTTTTCTACATCAGGTTGGTTGCTACTGAGTAATAAAGCAGGCGTTTCGCCTAATGCAACACCAAAATTTTTAATCGTCACTTGCTCTAAATCTTCGTCATAAATCCATACTCGTTTTCCATCAGCGATAATTAACTGTTTATATGGTATTTGGTACGCCCAATGGAAGCGGTTTGGACGTTGGATGTACATTTGTCCTTCGGTTTCTTCGACGAGTTCGCCCGTATCTGCATACAAACGTTGCACAAAATTCGCTTGTAACGTATTCAAACCATTTAAAAAAATAGCTAAATCTTGTTGAGCATAAAGCTGAGGACTAAGTAGTAAACTCAGTAATAAAATAAATCGTTTCATAGGTCGCCAGTTACAATTAATCAATATGTCGGCATTATAGCAGTTCATAAGGACAATTTTTACTTTAAGTTAGGATACGGCAATTACAATTAGCCTATTTGATAAAAGGAATCTTGAAATCCATAACGTCAGATTTTATTAATGCTTAAATTAAAAATTGCAGAATAGTTATTGCTAATAAATAATACCTAACATGGGAATACAAAAAATAAATTTTTTATTAATTTAGCATGCAAATAGATTAATAAAATTAACAATTTATCTTTTTTGTACTCCCACATATCAATCAAAAATTGGTTTATTCAGCCGCTTTCTTAGCAACTGCAATTTCCATCATTTTCTTTAACTCACCATTACTAAATAATTCCAGAGTAATATCACATCCACCAATTAATTCACCATTAATATAAATTTGTGGAAATGTTGGCCAATTTGCAAATTGTGGTAAGCTTTCATACACCTCCTCATCTTCCAAAACGTTGACATGAGCAAATGGCACTTCACATTGCTTTAAAGCCTGCGCAGCGCGCATCGAAAAACCACATTGTGGAAATTTCGGCGTACCCTTCATATAAATAATAATCGGATTTTCTTCAACTTGTTGCTTGATTTTATCTAAGCCACTCATCGTGTTATACTCCTTAGAGAAAGGAAAATTTAAAATACAAAAAAGCAGTTTTTGGGGTAAATTCTTATTTTTACAATACCTAGAGAAAAGTATGTAAAATTTACACGAATTATAAAAAATATGGGTTTAATTTCTTGCCATATAAAAAACTATCTTTAACGAAAATAAAAACCAACAATCAGTTTGACACTACTAATTTACATAATAAAAAATTATTTTTTAGCAATTAACTATTTAAAATAAATGCTCTACAAACAACATACACCAATTCAACCACTTTCTATACATCTCGCCAATCAGATCGCAGCAGGCGAAGTAATTGAGCGTCCCTCTTCTGTGATTAAGGAATTAATTGAAAACAGCTTAGATGCACAAGCTACTGATATTAATATAGAAATAGAGCAAGCAGGGCGTAAATTAATCCGTATTCGTGATAATGGCTGTGGCATTCCTGCCGCCGAATTAGAGCTTGCGGTACGCCGACACGCTACCAGCAAAATACATACAATCGAAGATTTAGAACATATTTTTAGCTTGGGTTTTCGTGGAGAAGCACTTGCAAGTATAGCCTCCGTTTCACGTTTAACGTTAAGTTCCAAACATTTTCTAGCACAACACGGTCATCAACTCCGCCTAGAACAGCATCAACAGGCTATCATCGAGCCGACAGCGCATCCAATAGGTACAACAGTAGAAGTGACTGATTTATTTTACAATACACCCGCCCGACGTAAATTTTTACGCACAGATAAAACTGAATTTAATCATATTCATGAAATGGTAAAGCGTCTTGCATTAAGCCGTTTTGATGTCAGTTTTCAGCTAATGCACAACCGGCGCAATATATTACAACTCAAAGTTGCAACAGATGAAAAACAGCAATTACAAAGAGTTGCAAGCTTATATAATCAAGATTTAGTAGCGCATTTTATTCCCGTCTCACACCAACGTGAAAATTTATTATTAACAGGTTGGATAACTAAACCGACACACTCGCGTTCGCAGCCAGATATACAATATTTTTTCATTAATGGTCGTATGATACGCGATAAATTAATTATTCATGCTGTGCGTCAAGCCTATCAAGATGTATTATATAACGGTCGGCATCCTAGTTTTATATTGTATCTTACTGTGGAACCTAGCGAAATTGATGTAAATGTCCATCCGACCAAAAGTGAAGTACGTTTTAGTCATGGCGATATTGTGCATAGTTTTCTTGTTAGTGGTTTGCAGCAGCACCTTGCCAAAACACAGCCTAAGCAAGCTCAATCTTATCCTGTTACGTCGCCTCCTCCGCAACCCAATCGTTCCAGTGTACAAGAAAGTCTACAAATTTATCAACTTTTAACACGAAATAATTTTGAAAATCGAACTAATAATACACCTCAATCTGAAATTACAGTTCAAAGAGATTTGGATAGTAATGAAAAATTTATTAAAAATACACAAAAATCTGCGAATGATGCACAATCTGTAGATACATTTATTATTCCAAAATCAAAGCCTATTGAGAAAATACCGCCTTTAGGTTATGCCTTGTCGCAATTGGCTGGTATTTATATTTTAGCGGAAAATACGCAAGGATTGGTATTAGTAGATATGCACGCCGCACATGAGCGTATTACTTATGAAAAAATGAAACAAGCTTGGGAACATGAAAAACTCAAAACCCAGCGTTTATTAATGCCTGTTTCTTTTCAAGTAACTGAAAAAGAAGTTATTTTAATTGAGGAATATAAAAGTTTATTTAAAAAATTAGGCTTTGATTTTGTTTTACAGGATTCAACGCTAATTATTCAACAAATCCCGATTTTACTGCAACAATCTACGCTGGAAAAATTAGTACATGATATGTTGACAGATTTAGAACGTTTTGGTAGCACACAACAAATTAAGCAGTACATTCACGAATTACTAGCAACAATGGCTTGTCATCATTCAGTACGTGCGCATCGACAATTAAATTTAAATGAAATGAATGCGTTATTACGCGATATGGAGTCTACTGAGCGGAGTAATCAATGCAATCATGGGCGACCAACTTGGGTACAACTGGATATGAAAGATTTAAATAAATTATTTTTACGTGGAAAATAATATATTATTAACGTTTGATTACATGTGAATTTATCTTACTACTTTTGTTTGGGTTTAAATGATGATTTATTGTTGAGAAAGATAGCGTTCTCCTAAAACTTGGGTGCTCAACGTAATGTTTGTAAAATGAGTATAGGCGATTTGCTGTATTAGGAGTTACGCAGTTCAAAGGTGTTATTCAAACTTCTCATAGAATCAAGCCAATCTCCTAAACTATCAATAC
>CAYMCP010000076.1:0-16355 GCA_964388965.1 uncultured Thiotrichaceae bacterium
GTTACAAAATAGATTTTATACTGCTAAATAATTTATAAATTATTGACATATTTTTTATAAAAAACCATAATTATATTTTATAATTAAAAGCTTGTAAAAACTATAATGTATATGCTACCTTTAGTTGCGCTTGTTAGGACTCTCAACGCTATAAATAAAAGCTATTACGCCAAGCCACCGTTAAGAGGATGGGAGAGGTTTGGCTAAAAAGCTGCCTGAAGTCGTCACAGTTTTGACCGTAAGACTGAGTTGCTTCCTCCTGTCGTAGAAAGATTCACAAAATGGGAGGTAAAAAAATGAAATGTGGTTGCGGGGCGAAAGTGGAGCAAGATTTAAATGGCGCACGCGGAATTTTTCTGCGTGTTTTGGCGATTGCGCCCTGATCTAAAATTATTCAAGTTTGCATTGGCTAATACTTCTAACACATTTTGTTAGATTTTATTAAAAAAGTAACAGGAAGCGACTTAATGATTATTACCCATCGTATCGCGCTGAATCTGAACGATGAACAAGCCGCCTACTGCCAAGAAGTAGCAAATGCGGCTCGTTTTACCTACAACTGGGCATTAGCACGCTGGAATGAACAATATCAGGCTTACAAGGAAGACAATAGCAAGCCTAAGCCCTCACAAACGGCATTATGTGAAGAACTCAATATGGTTAAACGCGAGTTATTCCCTTGGATGCTAAAAGTAATTGAAAATGTACCCAAAATGGCTATTATCCAACTTGGTGAAGATTTTAAAAATTTCTTTGCAGGACGTGCGGAATGCCCGCAGTTCAAAAAAAAGAAGAAAACCCAAAATAGTTTTACCATCAGCAGTGATCAATTTAGCCTTGACGATTCGTACATACATATTCCTAATCTAGGCAGGGTTCAGATGTGTGAATCATTAAAATTAAAAGGTAAAGCATTATCTGCCACTATCTCGCGCACCGCTAATCAGTGGTTTGTGAGCATCGAAGTTGATGCCAGACGCACGACATATTTACCCAAAGCCGAATAAAGCGATACTTAAAAACTTGTTGATAAAAAGCGGAATAAGTTGCGATAACGTCTCATTAATTGCCTATAAATTGCAAGTTGGAAAAATAATAACTCATAATATAGTTAGCTTTTGATACGGAATTAACATTTAATCTACGGATTAATGCTTATTTTTCTGCACTCCATTGATCTCATTCAACTTACTAAAAACTGTCCAACGTGTCACTTTTCAATATACAAAAAAATATAAATACTGTCTTGAATCAAAAATTATCAATCGCAAATCGAAAAGTATCCCTATTTAGTATACAATTCGCAGAAATTTAGTTTTGTACTTCAAATCAATGAAAAGGTCTTTTTCTCAAATTCAGCGACAAAGTTTAAGCCACCTTTGTTGTTTGTTCATGTTCCTATGCCACTATCCCGTAGCAGCCGACTTGTTACAAGCCCCTCATAAAAATAAAGTGTTTAAAATTATCGTGCAACAACAAAAAGACCGCACAGATTTAATACAACATGCGCAAGCTACTGTAAATTATCTAAATAGTATCTTTACCGATATTCGTTTTGATATGCAAATCGACACCGCTGAAAATGTTATTAAACAGGCAGCGCAATTTGATTTCATGTTCGTGAATCCCTATGTTGCCATGCAATTAGAAATGAATCAACGTAAACAACTGGTTGCGACGCTACGCCATTGGATTGATAAGCAAGCACAACAACAATTAAGTAATGTCTTGTTTACTCTCAAAAAAAGAGATGATATTCATACTTCGACTGATGTGCGTGGTAAATTACTCGCCTTTGTAGATGAATATAGCTTTTCAGGTTGGCTGTTAACCCAATATCAACTGCAAAATGACATGGATTTAAATAAACAAGTTCATCTACGCCCACAAGCCAGTACACTTGAACTTATTGAAAAATTACAAAAAAAATCAGTAGATGTCGGTAGTTTACCCAGTGGCGTACTCGAACAATTACAGCAACAAGGTAAAATCGAACTTGAACAATTCAAAATTTTAAACCCCAAACAAGATGAATTACCCTTGCAACACAGTGGAGATTTATATCCAGAATGGGCATGGATGGCATCGCCACACGTTTCTCAGCCCATGTTAGATAACGTTGCTATTAGCTTGCTGACTATGCCGCGCAAAATAAATTACAGCTGGGGAATTCCCGCTAATTACCAAACTGTACATCAAGTATTACAAGCGTTGCATCGCCCACCCTACGAGAATTATGGAAAAATTACGCTTAATGAATTATTTAAACAATATAGCAATTGGTTTTATTTTGCCCTAATCGTATTATCTATCATTTTGATAGCTACGCTAAATTTTAGTTTTTTATATCGTAAAATTAGTAAAGTACAAGCCAATTTAGAAGCTGAATTGAAAGAACGTTTGCGTACTGAAGAGGCACTACAAGCTGCCATTGAGCAAGCAGAATTATCTAATCGTTCTAAAAGTCAATTTTTAGCGAATATGAGTCATGAATTGCGTACACCATTAAACGCAATCATAGGTTACAGCGAAATGTTGCAAGAAGAGGCTGAAGATTTAGCTCAAACTAATTATTTACCAGATTTAAAAAAAATTCATAATGCAGGTAAACATTTGTTAGCTTTGATTAATGATATTTTGGATTTATCTAAAATCGAAGCAGGTAAAATGGACTTATACCTAGAAACATTTAATATTAACGATATGATTAATGATGTCGCTACAACGATCCAGCCCCTAATTGATAAAAATCGTAACCATTTTGAAATCCACTGCATTGATGATTTAGGTACAATGCACGCAGATTTGACTAAAGTGCGCCAAAATTTATTTAACTTACTCAGTAATGCGAGTAAATTTACTAAAAGTGGTAATATTGCTCTATACGTTACTCGTGAAACAGCAGGTGGTAATGATTGGGTCGTGTTTCGCGTTTGTGACAGTGGCATTGGTATGGGAATAGAGCAACAAAAAAAAATATTTTCCGCCTTTACTCAAGCAGATGCTTCAACTACGCGCCAATTTGGTGGTACTGGTTTAGGCTTAACGATTACAAAAAAATTCTGTGAAATGATGGGCGGTGACATACAAGTTGAAAGTCAAGAAGGTGTAGGTAGTACTTTCATCATTCGCTTGCCTGCCACTGTGGTTGAGGAAATCTTGGATGATGACGAAATAGCACCAAGACGGATTTATCAAGGGCGTATACTAATTGTTGATCGTGATACGCATTTGCGTGATAACCTAAAACGTGCACTCGTCGAACAAGGCTACGAAGTGTATGTTGCCACCGATGCCAAACAGGCTTTGAAACTGACATATAAAACTTATCCTAATTTTGTAATATTAGATTCAGAAATACCAGAGGGTTGGTCAATTCTAGTCAATTTTAAAACCAATACAGATTTACAACACATACCTGTTATTGTCGCCACGCAGCAAGATCATCAAGTACGTGCGAATTCATTGGGTGCGGTAGCTTATTTAAAAAAACCATTTGCAATGACAACGTTATTAGCATTATTACAAATCCATAGAACTCAAAAACATTGGTCATGTTTGATTATTGAAGATGACATTTATTCCCGAACCGCCTTAGTACGTTTGTTAGAGCGTGCCAATTGGTTTGTATTTGAAGCGCATAACGGACAAATGGGATTACGCTTTATCCGACAGCATCGACCAGATTTGATTTTATTAGATTTAAATTTACCAGAAATGAATGGATTTGAATTTATTCGCCAGTTACGCGCTAAATCGCAATGGCATTCGATACCTATCATTATCATTACTGCCAGAGATTTAAGTTCTACAGAGCAAAAACGTTTACATGGTGAAGTAGAGTCCATATTATTCAAAGGGACTTACACACGAGAACAATTGCTTGATACAATAGATGGTCTAGTTTATGCAGCAGCTCCCGATGGCAAGGATACATAACAAGGCACTGCATGAGATGATACAATGTGTAAATTTTTTACAAAATACGAATTTTTGATACAGATTTGCAGTTCAAAGGAGAATTTCAATGCCCAAGATATTATTGGTAGAAGATAATGAAATGAACCGCGATATGCTATCCCGGCGCTTGACTCGTAAAGGCTTCGAGGTCGTGATTGCTGTTGACGGAGGGCAAGGCGTTGATATGGCGCATTCAGAAAACCCTGATTTAATTTTAATGGATATGAGTTTACCTGTTAAAGACGGCTGGACTGCAACCAAAGAAATTAAAGCAGATGAGACGACAAAAAATGTGCCCATTATTGCTTTAACTGCTCATGCCATGTCGGGCGACCGCGAGCAAGCATTAGCTGCCGGTTGTGATGATTATGATACAAAACCGATTGAATTACCTCGCTTACTTGGTAAAATCCAAGCACTTTTAGGCTCTTAAAATCTCAGAACAATTCAGATGTCGGACTTAGTACGCTCAAATGAGATCAGCGATGCACAATTAATGGACATGCAGGATAGGTTACAAATTCCAACGCATACCGTAATTGGCTACATTGAAACATTACTTACTAATGCTAGAGTAAATTCGGCATGGGGTGAGTTTGTGCCTGATATTCAGAAAATGTTACAAGCCGCTAAACAATTGTCTTCACAAATTTCCCATACTTTCGATAAAAATAGTTATTCTGGTGGAAAAGTAGACATCAAGGCATTTGGTTCAACCGTTCGTCATGATTTGCGTACACCAATTAATGCAATTTTAGGTTATGGTGAAATGATACAAGAAGATTTAGTTAATGATCTTCACGGCGAACAAGCTTGCGATGATATTGAAAAAGTTTTGAATTATGCCAAAAAATTATTGACTCTAATTGATGAGTTGGGACGAATTAGTAAAAATATTGTAGAGCCTGTTGAAAAAAAGGCAGACAACAACGAGACAGATCATTTATTACAAATTGGCAACCAACTTAAAGAATTAATTCAAGAAGTGGTCTTATTGGCAAGTGAATTATCACTATATGCGCAAGTTAAACCAAAATGGCAAGTATTTATTGATGATTTACAAAAAATTCTAAAAGCAGGGCAAAATTTATCTTGCCAAATAGATGCTTTATTTGACGAAAAATTGTACGAAAATGGCGCGGTTGATCCTGAAAGTTTTTCAACCACTGTGCGGCATGATTTGAGAACCCCAATTAATGCTTTAATAGGTTTTAGCGAGTTGCTTTTAGAAGAATTTGAACAGGATTCTGAAGAACAAGAAGCTTGTCAAAAATTAGAAAAAATTGGTAAATTATCAAAAAAACTATTATCTATTATTGAAGAATTAGGTATTATTAAGAAAAAACAATCTTCTCATAATAATATATCAAACAACCCAAGAAACAGAAGAACACCTGAGCCTGACCATGATTTGATTGATATTGGCGTAGATTTATCTGGTCTTACTTCAAGTATTTATGCGCATATTCAAGTATTATTGGAATACGGTAAATCAAATGCGAGTTATCAGAGTTTTGTGCCCGATCTGCATAGAATGCTGGGGGCTGTAGAGCAGTTATCGAGCCTCATTAAAAAAGTGTTTGCAAAAGAGCGTTTTCCAAATGGCAGAACGAATGAGCATAGTTTTAGTTCAACTGTTCGTCATGATTTATGTACACCAATCAATGCGTTAGTTGGTTTTGGTGAAATGTTATTAGAAGATTTAGATCATGAAGCACAACGCAAAGTAGGTAATGATTTAAATAAAATTCTAAGTCTTTCACGAGCGTTACTTAATTTGGTTAATGATTTAAATTTCTTTAACGATAAAAACGAGCAAGAGCAGTTAAACGTATCAGAAGAAGTTGGTAGCACAATTATTGATATAGTGACTCAACCGACTGTCAAACCGGTTGTTCACGATGCTGTTACTCAAGGCGAAGCGCGCTTACTCGTTGTAGATGATAAAGAAAGTAATCGCGAGCTTTTGTTGCGACGTTTAAGTAAACAAGGTTTTATCATTGATACCGCAGCCGACGGGCAACAAGCATTGGATGCGGTAAAAAAATATAATTATGATTTAATCTTGCTTGACGTGATTATGCCCGGTATTGATGGTTTTCAAGTGTTAGAACAATTAAAAAAAGATAGTAAACAAAAACATATTCCAGTATTAATGATTTCTGCATTAGATGAAATTGATGGTGTGGTGCGCTGTATCACTATGGGTGCAGAAGATTTTATTCAAAAACCATTTAATCAAGTTATACTTAATGTAAAAATTACTGCTTCATTAGATCGTAAGCGTTTGCGTGATCGGGAACATGCGTTTATGGAACGTTTGCAAGCAGAGCAGGAAAAATCAGAAAAATTATTATTAAACGTCCTACCTAAACCCATTGCAGACCGCTTAAAACGTAATGAGCGTACTATTGCAGATACTTTTCCTGAAGCAACGGTATTGTTTTCGGATTTGGTTGGTTTTACTGAGTTGTCCACTGGTATTTCAGCATCGGAACTGGTTGAAAAACTAAATGAAATTTTTTTAGCGTTCGACATATTGACAGAGTTGCACGGTTTGGAAAAAATTAAGACCATCGGCGATGCGTATATGCTAGTTGGTGGTTTGCCTACGCCACGCCCAGACCACGCTGAAGCAGTTGCTGATATGGCAATTGATATGTTTGATGCAATTGATCGTTTAAATCGTCAACATGGTGAAAATTTTGAAATTCGGGTAGGGATTCACACAGGACCTGTTGTTGCAGGCGTGATTGGTAAAAATAAATTTAATTATGATTTATGGGGCGAAACGGTAAATATCGCTAGTCGGATGGAATCGCATGGTGTGCCCGGAAAAATTCAAGTCTCTGATGTAACCTACAAAAAAATTAAAGATAGGTTTAACTTAGATTATCGTGGTCCAATTGACGTAAAAGGTAAGGGTTTAATGATAACGTATTTTTTATCGGGTAGAAAATAGCAGTGATTAACAATAAAAAAATATTATTCCTTTCTAAATATAGATAAAATTTCATAATTTTTAATCAAGGAGTATGAGCATGGCAAATGAAGGTTATCATGAACCTATTGAAGAACTTTCCGATGAAACGAAAGATATGCACAGAGCAATCGTGTCGTTAATGGAAGAATTGGAAGCTGTAGACTGGTATAACCAACGTGTAGATGCGTGTAAAGATGGGGAGTTAAAAGCTATCTTGGCGCATAATCGAGATGAGGAAAAAGAACACGCTGCAATGGTATTAGAGTGGATTCGTCGTAAAGATTCTAGCTTTGATAAAGAATTAAAAGATTATTTGTTTACTGAAAAATCGATTGCACATCATTAATTATTTTGAAAATCAATCGAAATATCACGTTTTTGTAAAATTAAATAAGGTGTAAAATTTATTTCCTAAATCATCGTATCCTACGTGCGGAGCGTTAGAAAAACAGATTTTGCACCTTAATTTACACTTAGGAGTTACGCAGTTCAGATGTATCACAGCCAATTCCTCAAGAAGGTCGTCAAGTGACATTGCCGATTAAACCCGGGCAGCAAAATATTCAATTGGTATTTAGACAACCTATTGGCATGGATACGATATTTACTACGCCGACAGTGGGTTTAGGCATGGAAAGCGTGAATACAGATATTGTGAATTGCGGATGCACATATAATCGTTGGACGCTGTGGACTGATACAAGTTCAATGGGACCAGCAGTGCTGATTTGGGGATTATTTGTAGTTGTGGTGTTATTGGCGGCGGGTTTACATTTTGTCAAATTGACTCCGCTTAATTTTATTCATTGGTTACTATTAGGCATTGTTTTAATTCAAATTCCAATTGGTGCGGCGGCTTTAGTAGTAGCTTGGTTTATGGTGTTGGGATGGCGTAAAAATGTAAATGTCGAAACGATACCAGCGTTACGCTTTAATTTTATGCAATTTATGATTTTCGCGTTAACAGACTTTGCGTTAATTGCCCTATTTGCTGCGATTCATCAAGGTTTGCTTGGACAGCCAAATATGTACATTATGGGTAATGATTCAACAACTTATGTATTCCGTTGGTATCATGACCGCATTGGCGAGCAGTTGCCACAAGTTTGGACATTATCATTATCATTGTGGTTATATCGGATTGCGATGTTGTTATGGGCGTTATGGCTGTCATTTGCTTTATTGCGTTGGTTACGCTGGGGCTGGGAATGCTTTACTGCTAATGGTCTTTGGAAACAATGGTCATTTCCTTGGCAGAAATCAAAGAAAGTGGTAGCTAAATAACTTTAACAACTGATTGGATAGATGGGATTTTTGTCTTGTCTATCCATCTTTACGAGAGGTGGTATTTGTTGTTTAATACTTTTAAGGTATCGAAATGAAGAAGTTTGATGCTTGAAAGCCATGTTATTAATAGAACACACCGAGATTTTATAATGTCAGCACCAACTCCTAAAACGATAAAACGATTATTTGCATATTCAGGAAATAAATGTGCCTTTCCTGGATGCAACGTTGAATTGGTTACAGCAGATGGAACAGTGCTAGGGGAAATCTGCCATATCAATGCTCGTAACGCACAAGGTCCTAGATATGATAGCAACCAGTCAGATAAAGAAAGGCATGGTTTTGATAATCTGATTTTGCTTTGTCAAAACCACCATAAAATAGTGGATGATAAGCCAGACATATATGATGCTGATTCGCTAAGAGAAATAAAGTCAATTCATGAAAATCTCATGAGAAGAAATGAAATTGATCAGGATTCCTTTTATGCTCGTATATTGCTTAACAATTTGAAAAAAATAACCATCAATAACTCAGGTAATGTAATGGTAAACAGCCCAGGAAGAACACAAGTAACCAATGTTAATGTTAGTAACAGAAAATCGAAAGTTATAGTAGCACCACCAACAAATAGTATTGGTGATGATGTTAACTATTCAGGCTATATCCTGAGAACTCCGAAAAACTTTTTTTGCCTATAATAAAATCAATCACTTATGCAAATACGCTCCACCTAAAATCAATGACTTACAAACTTTTTCAGAGTTTTCAGTATATCCAGCATCTTATAAAACGATACAATACATACGCAAGTGCTGAACCTCGAAAAAATAGATTTAGCTATGGAGCATTATCACATAATATAGAAACCAAGTTTGGTGCTGCATGGAAATTGTTGCCAATTGAAAAAGTAGGAGAGGTCATTTCATATATTCAGGGCAGGATAGATAAAACTAGGCAAGCAAAGATAAACAAAGAGAAAGGATATAAAGCGTATTCTACCTTTGATGAGTATTGTGAAAAATATAGAAAATAATTTAGCTTGCTACCAAACTCAACTTGGTAATTATATGCACAGGAAGCTCTGCTTCAAGTGAATAACTTTGTAGGAATAAGTCAAGACGTGTTACGTTGAGTAAATTGATTTTGTATTGGATTGGGTGTTAGTTTAGCTTGAACGTTTGATAACAGTTTATTTTTAATATGGATACATTGTGCTATGGAAATTATTATTGAAAAAGACGGAGAAGGTTATTTAGCCAAAGTAGAGGGTCATGACAACCTTTTTGCATTCGCATATTCTGAAAAAGAAGCAATTATAGAATTGAAAAATGTAGTTGAGATGATTATGGACTACCATCTTGAGCAGGTAAATGAAGAAAGAATTATCAAAAACAAACTCACTTCAACAGTAGAAAAATATGCCGTTCAAGTATAGAGAAATAGAAAGTAAGTTAATAAAAATTGGGTATAGAATTGTTCGGCAAAAAGGCTCACACGTCATCTTTTCAAATGGAAAAATTACATTTCCAGTGCCAAATCATGATTCAAAAGATATTTCTCTTGGTGTTGAGAGACAAATACTAAAAGTACTCGATTTAACAATTGACGAATTTCGAAATATTTAATTAGCTCAACTTGGTAGCGTATGCGTAGGAAGCTCTGCTTCAAGTGAATAATTTTGTAGGAATAAGTCACGACGTGCTACGTTGAGTAAACTAAAATGAGTCCTACAGTATTTCGTGAATCAAATTATCGTTTTTTCTCCCGAGAGGAAGAGAGAATGCATGTACATGTGCAATCACCTGATGGTGAAGCAAAATTTTGGCTTGAACCTGAAATAGAGTTAGCCAGAAATTATCGCTATTCAAGAGAGCAATTAAAAGAATTGGAATCTCTAATCGAGGCACGTTACGATGAGCTTACAAATCGCTGGACAGAACATTTTAGATGTTGAAATTACAAATATTTCATCACATGGGCTTTGGCTGTTTACAGAAAATCAAGAATTCTTTATGCCTTATGAGGACTTTCCTTGGTTTAAAGAAGCGACAATCAGAGAAATATTAAATGTAGAACAGCCAAGCCCAGGACATTTTTACTGGCCAGATTTAGATGTGGATTTAAGTATTAAAATGATTCAAAATCCACAGTATTTTCCATTAAAAAGTGCTATTTAAACTTATAATTTGCCGTTCAAAACTGTCCACCGTTGGACTTTTTGAATTTGTATCAGGTTTGGTGTAGGTTTATATTTGGAGTAAATTTCTGATATTTAAGAAATTATGTGTATTACCTTAAATTAATTAAAGATACCCAATTCTTCCCAAATAGTATCTATTTTTTGTTTAATTGTATTGCTCATAGTGATAGGCGTACCCCATTCGCGTTGTGTTTCGCCTTGCCATTTATGAGTCGCATCCAACCCCATTTTACTGCCTAAACCCGCCACCGGAGAGGCAAAATCTAAATAATCAATAGGTGTATTTTCAATCATTACCGTATCGCGCACAGGGTCCATACGTGTTGTTATCGCCCAAATAACATCCTGCCAATTACGCACATCAATGTCCTCATCTACTACAATAATAAATTTAGTATACATAAACTGGCGCAAAAATGACCATAAACCAAACATCACACGCTTGGCATGTCCTGGATATTGTTTTTTAATGCTTATTGCGGCTAAACGATATGAACAGCCTTCTGGTGGTAGGTAAAAATCTACAATTTCAGGGAACTGTTTTTGTAAAATAGGCACAAATACTTCGTTTAATGCAACGCCTAAAATAGCAGGCTCATCCGGTGGACGACCAGTGTAAGTACTGTGATAAATCGGTTGATCGCGGAAAGTCATGCGTTCAACGTTAAAAATAGGAAATGTTTCTATTTCATTATAATAACCAGTATGATCGCCAAAAGGTCCTTCAGGAGCAGTTTCATTTGGATACAAAAAGCCTTCTAAAATAATCTCAGCCGTTGCAGGAACTTGTAAATCATGGCTAATACATTGAGTTAATTCGGTACGGCTGCCACGCAATAAACCAGCAAATGCGTATTCAGATAAAGCATCAGGGACGGGCGTGACGGCTGCCAATGTAGTCGCAGGGTCAGCACCGAGCACAACTGCAATTGGAAAAGGTTGATTAGGATAAACTTGTTGCCATTCTTGAAAATCCAATGCCCCACCTCGATGTGATAACCAACGCATAATTAATTTATTTTTACTTAATAATTGTTGTCGATAAATGCCTAAATTTTGTCGTGATTTACGCGCTCCTTTTGTTACCACCAATCCCCACGTTAATAGTGGAGCGGCATCATTTGGCCAACAAGTTTGTATCGGTAATTGTGTTAAATCCACAGCATCGCCTTCGAGTATGTTTTGTTGGCAAACTGCCTTTTTTTGGATTTTTGCGGGCATATTCATAACTTGTTTGAACATGGGAAACTTTTCCCACAAGTCTTTAAAGCCTTTTGGCGGTTCAGGCTCTTTTAAAAATGCCAATAATTTCCCCACTTCTCGTAATGAGCTGACTGACTCTTGTCCCATACCTAATGCAACACGCTCTGGTGTACCAAACAAATTACCAAGCAATGGCACATTTGAGTTAATAGGTTGTTCAAACAACAAAGCAGGTCCTTGGGCGCGTAATGTACGATCACAAATTTCTGTTATTTCTAGTTTAGGATCAATTGGTTGTGTAATGCGTTTTAATTCACCACGCAACTCAAGTTGTTGGATAAAATCACGAAGGTCTTTGTAGTGCATATTTTTTAACTGATTTATGGGAATATTTTTAATTATATCGTATAAAAAATTAACTAATTTATTTTTTCACTATTTTCATAAATAGATTTAAGTTTTCCTTTATAAACTTCAACTAAATATTCAATAACATCGCCACGACTAACTGGTAATTTTGGAAAACCTGAACGCTCTCGCATTAGCTGGGCTATATCTTCCAAATCTTGGGCTAAAGTGGGTGTTGCGCGAAAATTAAGTAATTCGGAACGTTTTTCTGACTTTGCCATTTTGTATGCTAATTTTATACTTGATAACATTAAAATTGTATAACAAAGTTATATGAAATACAAAGCATATATCATCTAAAAATGAAATTTAAGAGTTAGATAAAATTCGACGTTCGCAAGACCAAAAAGTACAAAAAAGCGTATTTTTCTGGGAAAAAGTATGTACAATTCAACAGTTAATATTTAGTGATGATACAATAATCGTATCGCTAAAGATGCAATTTATTGGTATATGGCTTTACTGGAAACAGCGTAACCTTGTCGAGAATCAAAACAGATTGCGCGTTAATTTTTATTAACGAAATGGAATCAGCTATAAATGGATGCTAGGATCAAGCAAAGTCGTCGGCGAATTGGAGAAATCTTACTTGATGCGCATATCATCAGTGAAGATCAATTAAATATCGCACTCACCGAGCAAAAGAAAACGCATGAACAATTGGGACGCATTCTAGTCAAATTAGGCTTTATTTCTGAGGCGATATTGCGCGATGTGCTTAGTCAATCTTTAGGGCAAAGTACAGTTGATTTAAGTAAACTCATTGTTGATCATGACGCGATTCAATTAGTTTCTAAAAATATTGCACGTCGTCACAATTTGCTGCCAATCAGTTTTAATAAGCAAACTAATACATTAATCATTGCAATGTCAGATATTTTTAATATATTGGCGATTGATCAATTAGTTGCAAATTTGGGTGGTAGCATTCACGTTGAACCTGTTTTGGCAAGTGAGGCGGAAATTGTTGACGCAATTGATAATGTATATGGTTTTGATTTATCGTTAGATGGCATTTTACACGAAATTGAAACAGGTGAAATTGATTACCAAAGTCTAGCGACATCTGAACAATATAGCCAACCTTTGGTACGTCTAGTAGATGCCCTATTGACCGACGCAGTAAAACGTGAAGCATCAGATGTACATTTTGAACCAGAAAAAGGTTTTTTGCGTATTCGTTATAGAATTGATGGCGTATTGCAACAAATTCGTAGTTTTCATAAAAATTATTGGTCTGCAATTGCAGTGCGTTTAAAAGTAATGGCGGGATTAAATATTGCTGAAACGCGCATTCCTCAAGATGGACGTATGACTTTAACGTTATCAGGGCGATATATTGACTTCCGTGTTTCCGTGCAACCCACTGTATATGGTGAAAATATTGTACTGCGGATTTTAGACAGTCAACGCGGTATCATGAGTTTAGATACTTTGGGTTTGACTGATGAAAATTTACAAACTCTACAATTAATGATTGCACGTCCTGAGGGTATGATTTTAATTACTGGACCAACTGGGTCGGGTAAAACCACTACCTTATATTCAATATTGAGTCATTTGAATACAGAATTAGTTAATATCATGACCTTAGAAGACCCTGTAGAATATGTATTAGGGCAAGTGCGACAAACGGCGATTAATGAAGGTGTAAAATTAGATTTTGCTAGTGGCATTCGTTCTATGATGCGTCAAGACCCTGATATTATTCTAGTTGGCGAAATTCGGGACGAGGATACTGCAGAAATGGCATTCCGTGCCGCCATGACAGGACATCAAGTATATTCAACTTTGCATACGAATACCGCAATTGGTGCAATTCCGCGTTTATCTGATATTGGCATTTATCCTGACATTATGGCAGAAAATATTATTGGAATTATTGGGCAGCGTTTAGTGCGGATGCTGTGCGATCAATGCAAACAGGCTTATCAACCTTCGGCATTACATAAACGCTTATTAGATTATCATGATTCGCAATCCTTAACGATTTATCACCATCAAGGTTGCGATGCTTGTCATAATCGAGGTTATAAAGGTCGATTAGCTTTAATGGAAATTTTGCGAATTGATGACCCGTTTCAAGATTTAATTGCTCATAAAGCGACAACATTTGATATTCGACAATATGCAAAAAAAGCAGGTTTCAAAACGTTAGCGCAGGATGGAATGAGACGCATTTTTGAGGGAAAAACAAGCTTAGAGGAAGTGTCACGAGTCGTAGATTTAACGAGTCGGTTCAGCAATTAATAGAGCGTTTTGCACATTCTTTGCGAATAATCGCAATATAAGCAGGTTTATCAGATTTTTCCGAATACGGCGAATGCAATGCTTGTAAATAAAATTTGGATATATCTAACTGATTTATAAGATAAAATTACGAGTGTATTTGCTGAAGTATGGAATTTTGACTTATCTAATTTCTTAAAGAAATATAACTCTATTATCAAATCATTAAAAGGCATCTAAATGAATAATAACTTTATGGTCATGGAGCCAACCAATCAGACCTTTCATGAGCTAGTGGGTAATGGTGTCAAATATACTGTGCCAAGATTTCAGCGTAACTATGCGTGGGAGCAAGAACAATGGGAAGATTTATGGGCAGATATTGAGAATTTGGATACAGAACATTTTCATTACATGGGCTATATCGTATTACAACGCAAGGGGAATCATGATTTTGAAGTGATAGACGGACAGCAACGTTTAGTTACATTATCATTGGTGATTTTAGCTGCAATGAAACAAATACGGAAATTAATCATTGAAGGACATCATGCAACCGAAAATGAAGAACGTTTAGAAGTCTTGCATCGTCAATTTATTGGTGCCAAAAATCCTGTTTCTCTCCGAGTTGATAACAAATTATCCCTAAACCGTAATAATGCGCCTCATTTTAAAAATATCTGTTCAACACTTGAAGCCACAATCCCACGAAAATTAACATTGACCAATAAATTGCTGCATCAAGGTTTTAAATTTTTTGTAAATAAAAAGATGGGTAATACAGGCGAAGAGATTGCTATATTCATTGAAAAAATTGCATCAGGGATGGTATTTACTAAAATTGTGGTACAAGATGATTTAAATGCCTACAAAGTTTTTGAAACCTTGAATGCACGCGGGGTACAGCTTTCAACCCCCGATTTACTTAAAAATTATATTTTTTCAATTATTACTCAAAATGATGATATTCCCGACGAAGAGTTAAATGATTTAGATGAAAGATGGTCAGCTATTATCTCACAATTAGGCGAGTCTAATTTTACCGACTTTATTCGCTATCATTATAATTTTCAAGCCAAATTAGTGACTAAAAAAGCTTTATTTAAATCTGTACGGCAGTTAGCAGATTCGCCTAAAAATGCCCATGCTTATTTACAATCATTAACAGAATATGCACCTATTTATGCTTCTTTATTGAATCCGTATGATGAATGGTGGGCAAATCAAGAAGATGTAATCTATAGACAAGCAACAAGATATTTAGAAGCCTTTAGCTTATTCAATATTAAACAGCCATTTACAATATTGATGATTGCTTTTAATAAATTTATAGCAGATGAGTTTATTAAATTAATCAAATATTTATATATTTTATCTATCCGATATAATGTAATCTGCCATCATTCTCCCAATGAGCAAGAGCGGCTGTATAATCAAATAGCGATTAAAGTCTTTAAAGGCGAATATACCCGAGCAAGTCACATTAAAAATAGCGAAGAATTTAAAAAACTCTATCCTGATGACAAAATTTTTGCCAATGTGTTTGAATTTCATAAAATGCCTAGTCGCCAATCTTCTAAAAAAATTCGATTTTTACTATCTGAAATAGAGAGTTATTTAGGTGAATGCTCGGTAGATTACACAAAAACCAGCTTAGAACATATTTGCCCTTATCATCCTGATCAATTTTGGCATAGCTATTTTGGCGAAGGAGTGAATGATATACAAGATCGTTTAGGGAATGTGATTTTATTGGATAAAGATGAATTAAAACGGGCTAATTTTGAGCAGAAAAAGCAAATTTATCTGGACTCATTCTATCAGCTTGCAAAAAAAATAGCTGAGTATGATGAATGGAATATGCAAATGCTTAATCATCATCAGAGTTGGCTGGCAGAGCAGGCTGTGAATACTTGGCGAGTTGATTAGTCTGGCAGATTTCTAAATTTTGTTACAGCATTAAACTCTAAATCAAGATTCGCAAGGGTTAGATAGCAGCTATTGAAAACTTAGTTATACTTGTCTATAAACCGATTTGAAATCTAAGAAATATGTTAAACTTTGAAGTTGAGTCAAGTTGAG
>CAYMCP010000077.1:0-16353 GCA_964388965.1 uncultured Thiotrichaceae bacterium
CTTGATGGACTTAACTCTCGCCATCCTCCTCCTGCTTAACTCTAAAATGAGAATTGCTGACTTAACAGGCGCAAGACTGCGTAATATCGGTAATTATGTTAAGATAGATACTTTATGAATGTTACGGAAGGATTTGCTGTGAGTGACTTTGAGGGACAAATTTGGGCTACGCAGAATAACGATGAAGTGGATTTTATTTGTACACTAAAACGAGTCAAAAGTAAAATTCAAGCCCTGAATAATAAAAATCGTGAACAGCGTATTGCAGAAGATAAATTGTTGTGGAAACATCCTTTACAAGCGCGGGATAAGTCCGACTGGGAAACGAAAATAGGCAACATTGAAAATAATATCTTGAATTTAAAAATGGATATTGACATAGAATTTTTATGGGAAAGTGCTTTAGAGTTAGAGATTTCCGAAATACAAGATTTAGCAGATGTATATTATGGCAACAATGTCACGGCTGAACATTTTGTTGCAATCTGGCAGGCGATAGCAGAAGATAAACTGTATTTTAAACGTAAAGCTAAAACTTGGGAAGCCCGTAGTGCAGCGCAAATCGAAGACTTAAAATTACAACGTGAACGTGAAGAAAATCGAGAACAGGAAGAAGCGCAAGCCCGTGAGTGGCTACAAAGTCTAATTAAAGTAGAATCACCACCGTTTTTTGTCGGTGCTGCACCTGAACAATGTTTTAAACCACAACCGATTCCAGAGCAATTAATCAATTTTGTTGAACGTTTAGAAGCATGGTTACGCGGTGACAAAGATAAATTAGTCAGTGAAATTGTGCCTAATATCGCTGAAGCTAACCGCTTGACAGCTCGAGAATTAGTTGTAGACAGTTTGCAAAAAATTGGACGAATTCCCGTAGATATTGACCGAGATGTATTGATCGCAGGATTAAAATTGGATTTTTCAAGCTCGGTTACGGAAGCTGCTAACGAAGTACAACCTTGGATTGCGCCAACAAATGCCGCTTATACCAAAGTTGCTTTTAGTATCGACGACGAAAGCACTAAGGAAGTGGACGATGCACTGGATATTGAGCGTGACGGCGATAGTTGGAAAGTAACAATTGCCGTTGCCGACCCCGAATGTGTCATACACCGTAACGATACGATAGACCGCGAAGCAATGCGTCGTGGTACAACGGTATATTTACCTACTCAAACTATTTTAATGATGCCTGCACGTATTTCTTGTGATATTGCAAGTTTAAGTGCGCAACAACCACGTTCATCCATCGTCATTCGGGCGTGGATTGATGATGAGGGTAATATACTTAGTAGCAGCATCGGACGTGAAACTATCGTTGTACAACAACGGTTAGATTATCTTGGTTGCGATAAAATAATCGTAGATGGTGTAGGGGAAATAGCTGAAAAATTGAAACAACTCGATAATATTGCGCAAAAATTGAGGGCAAAACGGATTGAGGAGGGAGCATTAATGCTACAACGTCCAGAATACCGCATTAAAGTATTAGCAGATCAAATTCAAGTTGAAATAGTTAAATTTAATTCTGCCAGTCACAAATTAGTCGCGGAAATGATGATATTAGGTAATCATTTAGCGGCTAAATATGCGCAATTAAATCAAGTACCCATTATTTATCGTATACAAGAGCCACCCGAACAGGCGATTGATGAAACGATGATGTCATCACCACTGGCTTTCCAAAAAATTCGTAAATTAATCAAAGCTTCATCATTGTCTTTACAGCCGGGTGGTCATAGTGGTTTGGGTTTATCCGCTTATACGCAACTGACCTCCCCATTGCGACGTTTTGCAGATTTGGTGATGCAACGTCAACTAGCCGCACACGTAGTTGGTGAGGAATTACCCTACGATCAAGACGAATTGTTTAAAGTACTGGCAACCGCAGAACGTACTGCTAAAGATGCGCGTAGATTGGAAAATGAATCAAAAAAACGTTGGTTTGCACAATATTTAAAACTTTATATGCAAAATCAGCCAATTGAAACGCTCGTTTTAGAGGAAGTAAAAGGCGGTTATAAAGCTGAAATGCAGCCTTGGGGTGTAGACGCTTTTCTAGCTACGCCAAAAAAATTAACAGTTGGCACAAACGTTACTACTTTAGTTGATAAAATTAGAGTGAAAGCGGCAAATATTCGGTTAAAATTAGCTTAAAATAAATGCTATATAAAAGATTGTGCATTTTATAAAATCGATCATTTAATTATTCTAACTACGCAGTGCGCAGAACGAAAATTGGAGTTGCCTCGTGACGACGCACCGTGCCGTCACCCAGCAGGACGCACCAGCGTCCTACGACATTCATGACATTTAAAAGTGAGAATTGCTGACCGCGTCCACCTAAATTTGACGCAGTGCGTAGAACGAAACCGAAAAATAATTTTTCCGAGTTTTTAGCATTCTATAATTTTAATGCCCGAATCTGAGCCTAACATCAAAATATCCGCTGGACGTTGTGCAAATAAACCGTTTGTCACGACACCCGCGATTTGGTTTAATGTTTGTTCTAATTTAACAGGTTCTGAAATAGCAAGATTATGCACATCTAAAATGTGGTTGCCATTATCGGTTACAAAATTTTCACGCCAGACAGGTCTACCACCCAATTTAACAATTTCACGCGCAACGTAACTCCGTGCCATTGGAATCACCTCAACTGGCAGTGGAAACGTACCCAATATATCAACAACTTTACTGTCATCGGCTATGCAAATAAATTTTTTACTCACCGCTGCAACAATTTTTTCACGAGTTAATGCACCACCACCACCTTTAAGTAAATGTAAATGTTTGGTTGCCTCATCTGCGCCATCAAAATAGACTGAAATTTCACTTACACCATTTAAATCCAATACCGGGATATGATGCGACTTCAAACGGTCAGTGCTGGCTTGAGAGCTGGCTACCGTTCCCTCAATCTTGTGCTTAATCGCGGCTAAAGCGTCAATAAAGTAATTCGCTGTACTGCCTGTACCAATACCGATAATTGAATCAGGTTCAACATGTTCTAAGGCTGCCTTAGCAACTTGTTGTTTTTTCTCATTTGGTGTCAAAATAATATCCTCCTTAATTATTATTGGTTATACATTATGCAGAGTAAATTCTGCATTCTTGAACGTCTTCCATCTTTTCAACAATAGGCGTGCAAAATTTGTTTTGACCTGTGTTCAAAGCGCGGCTAGTTTTGACATACAAAATAGAGTAATTTCCGTAAAAAATCCAGCGTTTAATCTATTTACCAATGCAGAAATGAGAAAAAATTTGCCCTAATAAATCATCTGCTGTAAATTCGCCAGTAATTTCATTTAATGCTTGTTGTGCTAAGCGTAACTCTTCTGCAACTAACTCACTTTGATAGGTTTGAACGTATAGCAAAGCATTGTTTAAAGCGGTTTGGGCTTGTTGCAGTGCATCTAAGTGACGACGACGTGCTAAAAAACTGCCCTCAGTATTATTTTTTAAACCCATTCTTTGCTTTAATAATTGACGTAATTCCGCTATACCCTGCTGCGTTTTAGCCGATAAATACAATACACCAGCGTCCGTTAAGCCCGCCTCATGCCCACTAATATCAATTTTGTTGCGAATAATAAGCGGTTCTGACGGAATATCATTTAATAAATTTTCATGAGTATGATCATTGGGATAGCGATCATCAAGCAATAAAATGACTAAATCTGCTTCCCGCAATACCTGTTTAGTACGTCTAATTCCTTCTTGTTCGATTAAATCGGTGGTTTCACGCAAACCCGCCGTATCGACAATATGTAACGGCATACCGTCTAAATCAATTTGATCACGCACAATATCCCGTGTTGTACCTGCTATCGGTGTGACAATCGCAGTTTCACGTCCTGCTAGACAATTTAATAAACTCGATTTACCAACATTTGGCTCACCGACTAAAGCTATATACATCCCTTCTTTGAGTAAAAAACCTTGCTGTGCTTTATTTAAAATTTCCTCAATATCTTGTTGTAATTGCTCGATTTTAATTTGCACTTGACCATCAACTAACAAGTCGATTTCCTCATCCACAAAATCAATACCTGCCTCAATATAAGTCCGTAGCCAAATTAGACGATCAACTAATTGATGGATTTGTTGAGAAAATTCGCCTTGTAACGAGCGTAATGCGCAACGTGCTGCTTGTGCAGAAGTACTTTCGATTAAATCAGCGATTGCTTCAGCCTGCGCTAAATCCATTTTGCCATTTAAAAAAGCTCTTTCGGTAAATTCTCCCGGATTGGCTAAGCGTACATCGAGTGACAAAACCGCCTTGAGTAATAAATCCATTACAACAATACCACCATGTCCTTGTAATTCAAGTATATCTTCACCCGTGTAAGAATGCGGCGCGACAAAATAAATTGCTAAACCCTGATCAATAATTTCATTATCAGCATTTCTGAAATGGGTAAACAATGCGTAACGCGGTTTCGGCACCTGACCAATCATAATTTTAGCAATTTCCCTAACCCGCGTACCCGATACGCGAACGACACCTACACCACCCTGACCTATTGGTGTTGCAATCGCTGCGATTGTATCGCTTATATCAATCTCTTCGCTCATAAAAGGCTATCCTTTACATCATCACGCAACCTATTCAAAGCGTTAATGTATAGATGATTTTTATAGATGATTAAATCAATAAAATTATTATAAACAAGATATTAGAGCTTGAATAAATCGCTCATTTTCAGCTTCCGTGCCGATACTGATTCGTAAATATTGAGGCATTTGGTAGGCTGTAACCGGACGCACAATGACACCTTTATGCAATAATGCTTGATAAATTTTATCACCATGACCCACGTCAACAGCGATAAAATTGCCCGCAGATGGAATATAACTTAAACTGATTCTATCAAAGGCGGTTGTCAACTGCTGCATACCTGTTTGATTTAATTGAATACTATCTTGAATATATTGTTTATCTTGCATAGCGGCAGTTGCAGCGACGAGAGCAAATTGATTAACATTAAAAGGTTGACGCACCCGATTGAGTAAATTAGCTATATCTGGATGTGACAACGCATAACCAACTCGTAAACTGGCGAGTGCGTAAGCTTTGGAAAAAGTGCGAGTGACAATTAAATTAGGAAATTCGCTTAACCATAAACTTGCGTCAGGATAATCCGATTCAGTGACATATTCAGTATAAGCTTCGTCAACAACAACAATTTTATCGTCTGGCACAGCTTGTAAAAATGTTTTTAATTCATGCTGCGTCACCCATGTGCCGGTTGGATTATTAGGATTTGCAATAAAAATAATGCGCGTTTCTGGAGTTAAAGCGGCACGCATAGCAATTAAATCATGTCCCCAATTCTTAGCAGCGACAACATTATGTTTTGCACCAATCGCTTGCGTTACCAATGGATAAACCGCGAATGCGTGTTGTGAGTACATTGCAGCTAATGCCGGCGTAAGAAATACACGCCCAATCAATTCTAATACATCATTTGAGCCATTACCTAAAGTGATACAATTCATATCGACTTGGTGTTTAGCTGCAAGTGCTTGTTTTAAAATAAAACCATTTCCATCAGGATAACGTGCGATACTGGTAAAAGTTTGCTCAATAGCTTGTTTAACGTATGGACTGATGCCTAATGGATTTTCATTTGAGGCTAATTTAACAATATTCTGAATTCCATACTCACGCTCTAACTCTTCAATGGGTTTACCCGGTTGATAAGGTTTAAGCCCCTGTACACCTTGTTGCGCTAATTGGAAAAAATCACAACTCATAATCTGTTTGCTCTTTAATAATAAAACTGGATTTTAACATTAATTGCAAGCTAAAAAAGACTCGACTGAAAGTTTATTGAATTTTTAGCAACCGTGACATGCTAAACGTGCTAGATCAGGATAAATGTTGATTGTCAACTTTATGACAAAAATAAACGTTAATAAAGGTTTGATTTCTAGTAATAGAAAAATGCTACAATAGGTGCGTAAAATGATCATAATTATCAAATCGTAATATCGTTTCAATGAAGAATACACCAAAACAACAGCTCACTAAATTAGAAAAAGGTATTGCTTTGCCGCCTGTTTTTCCATTCGGACCCGATGCTGCAGAAACGCAAAATGAGTTTAAACAACGTTTGCGTAATTTGTTCAAATATCCGATTATTGCCGGTTATACTCAACTCGTTGACGAGCAATATAATGCTTTTTCTGAAGTATTACCTATTCATGTGTGTTGGGAGCAATGGGCGCAATCATTCCAGCACCAACTAGGTGATATTCATCTACGTTTACAAGCGTTTCAAGTTGAAAAATTAGTAAATGCTGCCTATCCAGTGTATGCAAAGCTCAAATTGGTGGAAAATGGTAATACGAAGACGATTGGAAAAGATAATATTTTATTTAAAGTCAATGGCTTGCATATAAAAGTAAAAGATTATTTATTACCAATTTATCATCAATTACCGCCTGCGTTATTACATAGCCTAGAAGCGCATCATAATTGGACAAAAGCAATCAGTTTTACTCAACATGATGGTTTATTGCTCGCCTCAGCCAGTGAAGATAATACAATTTGTCTTTGGAACGTAAGCAGCGGTCAACAGCCAAATATTACGCTAGAAGTTAAAAGCGGAGTCAATTCGATTGCTTTTAGCCCCGACGGTAAATTGCTGGCATCAGGTAGTAATGATACGCTAATCCGCTTATGGAATGTGGAAACGGGGCAGGAGCATAATGTATTACAAGGTCATGAATATACTGTTTTTTCAGTAGCATTTAGTCCAGACGGACAAGTTTTAGCGTCAGGTGGTGTAGACAAAACGGTACGCCTGTGGGACGTATATACTGGACGTGAATTATTTACTTTACGCGGTCACGATAGTTGGGTTTTTTCAGTAGCCTTTAGTCCAGATGGACGTTATTTAGCTTCTGGTAGCCGCGATAAAACCATTAAATTATGGGAGGTAAGCAGTGGTAATGAATTATTAACTTTCCCACGTGATTAACTAAAATTAACTTATTTTCCTAAAAAACCCTCTAGAGTATGCTGTTGAATTTGCTGATACACTAATTGTCTGTAATACAACATTGCGCTCATACCATTAGCTGATACATCAAAAATTTTCCAATTTTGCCCATCACTATACAAGCGAAATGCAATCATAATTAATTTCTCTTGTTCTTTATGAACTTGCACTTTTATCACGACTTCACCATTTTGTGGATTAACTAATGGCTCTTTCAGCACAAAATGGTATTGCTTACTGCCATTCCCTAAATTTTCCACCAATGCCGTTAAAAATAAAGCCTGTAAATAACGACTTAGACGTACCATCTGACTTGGCGAAACTTGTTGCTGATAACGACCAATAACCCAGCGCGCCATGTGATTAAAATCGAAATACGGTAAAATTCCTTGCTCCAAGCGTTGTAATAATAAATTTTTATCCATATTTGGCGTGACTTGCTGATGTAAAATTAATAAATTCTGCAAACCCTGTCGTAAAACTTGACGTGGTTCATCATTAGGTACAGATTCAGGTTGTGCAAAGACTGATAAACTGAAGCCCAGTAAGATAATGGATAATATTTTCCACATCATTTTTTACCTCTCCTATTCTTAACGTTTAAGATTAGAAATTTTTTATTTCACTTTAATTTAACGCGAGTTCGACGTAACTCACATTGGGTGGGTAGCGTGATTTTCACCGTATTTTCAATAATATTTCGCAATAGGTTAATAAAATTAATTTTTTAAATGATATATTCAATATAGGTGCTGTATTCAAACTGGCAAGGCGACCAAATTACCTAAAAATTTAGGTTGCGTACCCAAAACATATAAATCTAATACCGCTTTGACCTTTGCAAAATATTCTCGTAACCGTGTTTTCAAACTATGCGTATGCGCGACATCTTGCGCATTAAAAGCAATCGCATTTATTTTGTAATAATCAGCAATAAATAAAGCACGCTTGTTATGAAAGGCTTGTGAAACAATAATAAAATCATCTTGTTGAAATACTTTACTGGCACGAACGATGGAATCTAAAGTACGAAAACCCGCATAATCCAAACTAATATCACGCGCTGGAATGCCTAATTTAATTAAATATTTCCGCATTTCAATTGGTTCGTTATACGCTCGTGTCGCGTTGTCACCACTAACTAAAATGTGTTGTATTTTTCCTGCGTAGTATAATTCTGCTACGGCTTCCATTCTGAACCGAAAAAATAAATTAATCTGACCGCCAACAATATATTTATTCGCCCCTAGTACTACCGCGACCTTCTTTGCTGGGATTTTTTCAACATCGTTATATAAACGGTTTTTGGTCTGTTCGTGAATCCAGATATTGCACCCAACAACTACCAAAAGTACGAAACTCATGGATAAAAACACACCTGTCAGCATCAATATAAACTTTTTGCGCAAATTATTCATTTTTAATTAAAAAATTATTTATTAAAATGGTGTGATGCAAATTGCATCTTGCGAGTGGTACGACATGATAAAGTGGTGCATATTATTACCGTGCCTTTAGATTTTCTATAGCATAATCTAGTAGTTAAACGCGACAATGGAAAACAACTAACTGTTTTTTAAAATTTTACTCTATTGGTGTAGGCGTGGCAGCAGTTCAAACTAATGCTATTTTCGATTTTCCAACTCTTCGTATAAATCTATAAAAGATTGAGTAATTTTATGTTTTTCATCAAAATAAATTAGTGGCATTGCACTTTGGTGTGATTCTCTGATTTTGATAGAGCTGGAAATATAAGTATTCAATACTGGTAATCCCTCTGCGATTAACTCATTGACTAACTGGATCGGTAATTTGGCGCGAGGCTGAAATTGATTAACGATGATACCCTCAATGTGTAATTTATCATTATGATCTGCTCTAATTTCACGTACATTATTCTGTAAGTTATACAAGGCTTTACGTGAAAAATCATCGCAATCAAATGGAATTAAACAACGCTCTACAGCAATAAGCGCAGATTGCGTATAAAAATTCAGAGCAGGTGGTGTATCAATATACACTGCATCAAAATCACTTAATTCGCGCAATGTATCGCGCAGTTTGTAAATTTTATAACGAGATTCTAGCTTAGATTGGAGCATTGAAAGCTCTGGATCGGCTGGCATAATATATAAATTTTCAAATGGCGTGGGATGGATAAAAGCGTGAGTTTTTTCATCATACAAACTGAAACTTAACATTTGCTCAAAAAACTTACCCAAAGTAGGCTGTGTCGTTGCTGCTTTGTCGCCGAGCAAATAATGTGTTGAATTGGCTTGTTGATCTAGGTCAATCAGTAAAGTTTTTTTGCCACGCATAGCACTGATTGCCGCTAAATTACACGTAATCGTTGATTTGCCAACGCCCCCTTTTTGATTAAACACAACTCTTTGCATATTTGTTCCAAATTTAGGGATTAAATAACTATAGAACCGATTTGACATCTTTATGGGCTAGTAACATCGCTTAATTTCCTGAAAAGTCTATCCAAGAACGATATTTGCGGTCAAAATACGCTTACATCGTAACAAATTTAGACAAATTTAACACCATTTTAGATTTCAAATGAGTTCCATACAAAACCCGCACTTACTGGTGACAAGTTTTGTATTGCTAAAAATAAGCGATTAAATTATTTTTTATCAACGGAGAGTAATTCAACTTCAAAAATTAAAGTTGCATCAGGTCCAATTTTGCCACCGGGAATACCCGATTTGCCGTATGCCAAGTCAGCAGGAATAACAAATTTAGCTTTACCACCCGGTTTCATCAACTGTAAACCTTCCGTCCAACCTTTAATCACGCGATTCAACGGAAAAGATGTCGGCTCATTACGACTGTAGGAACTATCAAACTCAGTGCCGTCAATCAACGTACCGCGATAATTTACTGTCACCGTATCAGTAGGCTTTGGATTATCACCGCTACCTGCTTGCAAAATTTCATACTGCAAACCGCTTGCTGTCACTTTTACACCTTCTTTCTTAGCATTTTCAGCTAAATACGCCTCACCTTCCGTGCGATTTTTTTCAGCTAATTGGCGTTTTTCCTCTGCTTTCTGTGCAAACTGCGCCTTGCGAAAATCCATCAATGCTGCTTGTACTTGATCTTCCGACAAGGTCGTAAACTCACCTTTTAAAGCCTCTTCGATACCCAACATCAATTTATCAAGATTAATTTCAACGTCTTGTTTTTTTAAGGTCGCACCAATATTTTGACCGAAGCTATAACTTAATCTTTCCTCCTGAGTCAATTCAGCCGCTGTCAGCGAAGATGCAAATAATCCGATGGTTAATGCGGTAACGTAATGTAACTTCATGTTGAAACCCCTTTAGAAAAAAGTCTGATAACTGTACCATATTTTGCCAGATTTCTACAATCTTAACAGGCTTGCTCTTGTTCTGGATTTAAACGCATTGGTTCAACATCGTCATGCCCTAGCATTAAATATTCAAAAACAACTGTATAACTCATTACACGTTTAACATATTCACGGGTTTCGTTAAATGGGATTAATTCAACCCACATATCGGGCGAAATACAACCTAACTCTTCTCGCCAACGTTTTGCGCGTGATGGTCCTGCATTATAGGCAACGGTTGCTAAAAGATAATTACCTTCAAATTTATCCAGTAAATGCCGCAAATATCCCGTACCCAATTCAATATTTTTTTCTGGATTTAAAATATCTTGCTCATCTTTTAAGGTAATTTTATATTTTTTTGCCATTTGACGCGCGGTTGCAGGTAATAATTGCATTAATCCTAACGCATTAGCAGGGGATTGAGCATCAGTTTGAAACGCACTTTCTTGACGAATAATCGCATACACCCAACCAAAAGCTAACTCTCGCTGTTCAGCCTGACTCAAAACCCAATCGTAATACGGACGCGGGAAACGCAAATCTATTTGATTATGTAAATTGGCTTGATGTGCAGCGCGGATAGCTCGATCATGCCAACCCCACTCATGAGCAATCACAGTTAATGCTTTAAGTTCAGCCTGTTGCAAATTTTTTAAAACTTGTTGCCATTCCATCCGTGCGTAATTGATAAAACCAAGAAAATATAACTCTCTCGCCCTGATAAGTGCTGGATTTTCCAATAATTTTTGCTTCACTGTTTCGTCTATGTCAACTGCTTGTTGTTCAAAAGAAAAACTTTGTTGTAAACGTTCTGCTGCGAGAAAACCGTAATAAGAGCGTTGTTTAGCAATTTTCTCATAGATCGGTTTAGCTAAATTAATTTGTTCTGTTTGCTCATAAGCGCGTGCTAACCAATATTGCCATTGCGCTTCTGCTTCAATTGCATCATTAAAATCGGTAATAAATTTAATAATTGCCGCCCAATTTTCCTGACTTAGAGCAATATTTAACATGGATTGGCGGGTTTTTTCATTTTGAATTTTAGCTTGCATTAGCCAACTTAAAGATTCAACTATTTTTTGATCTGCCGCCCATAGAGCAATATAGCTATCTAATTCATCTTTTTCTAATTCAGTAAAATCATATTTTTGCTTAAAATTTTGCCAATATTCATAGGATAATTTCGCGTTTTGTCGTGCTAAGCGTTTTGTGCCATAAATTAATAGTTCTCGTACTATATCATTATCTGGATAATTCATGGTTTTTAAAGCAGATTCTGGATTTTTATCCACAGCTTGCCAACGCATAATCCAAGTTTTTTTATCATTATCCAATGGTTTTGCAAGATATTGCGCTAATCTAAATTGTTTATTTTGTAAACTTAAACGTGTACGCTGCCAACGCAATTCATCGGTAATAATATCATTTTTGTACAATTCGTTAAAAATAGGATTACATTCATCTGGCTGCGATTTACCCACTAACCATAATTTTACTGCTTGCATTTGCAAATTTTTCAAAGATTCGCCTTGTTGCAATCGCGCATACAGCGCATGACATTGTAAAATCGTACTTATTTGGGGCTGGTAGAAAGTATGATAATTTTTCCAATCCTTAGCTTTCGCCAGTTGATTTAGCCATTGTGTGCGTAAAATATCAGCAATGGGCGAATCTGCGTATATTTCTAAAAAAGCCTGTACGTCTTCAGGTTTGGCTTGCTCGATATTGTGATACAACTGAAAAAAGGTGAGATAATGAGCAATAGCATAGTCTGATAAATTTTCCGTAATCTGTTGGAATTTATCTGTATTTTTCTCCTGAATTGTTTGATAAGCTTGTTTGAATTGATAACGTTGCTGTAGCAAATTGTTGGCTTGTACGGAAATACTAAAACAGATTCCCAGTAAAAAAATAAACTTTATATACATTCGCGCTATTCCTAAAATTTAGCAAAATTATATGTCTATTGTAACTAAGTTACTATGTTCTACAAACACCTTTTGAAAAACATCAGCAAAAATTGTTGTTAAGTTGTTAAGTTGTAAAAAAAATCAAAATCCTGTACAAATATTATCCACAACTCATCATAAATATTTAACTATCATGAAATTATTTCCCGTAGACGAAGAGTATACACTCAACTTTTTAATGAATTTATTACGCATCCCAAGCCCGTCAGGCTATACTGATACCGCAGTACATTTTGTCTGTGATGAATTAGAAGCGTTAAATATTCCATTTGAGTTGACCCGGCGTGGGGCTATTCGTGCCACTCTATCTGGTGAACAAAATATATCTGATCGTGCAATTGTCGCCCATATTGATACTTTGGGATTGATGGTTAAGCAGCTTAAACACAATGGACGTTTAGAAGTTGTACCGATTGGACATTGGAATGCGCGATTTGCAGAAGGTGCGCGGGTCACAATATTTTCAGATAAGGGTATGTATCGGGGGTCTGTACTACCTTTGAAAGCCTCTGGACATACGTTTGCAGCAGAAATTGATTCACAACCCGTTAAATGGGATAACGTTGAAATACGCATTGATGCAGATAGCCGAAGTTTAGAAGATTTAGTAAAATTAGGTTTAAATGTTGGTGATTTTATTGCAGTAGATACGTTATCGGAGATAAGTGAAACGGGTTATATTAATTCCCGGCACTTGGACGATAAAGCAGGTGTAGCGGTTATAATGGGTGCGGCGAAGGCGATTATTGAAAATAATGTATATTTGCCTGTTGATTGCCACCTGTTGTTTACAATTTCAGAGGAGGTTGGCGCGGGTGCATCGGCAATTTTAAATGAGGATGTTGCAGAATTAATCAGTATTGATAATGGTACAACCGCCCCTGGACAAAATTCGAGTGAATTCGGGGTAACGTTTGCAATGGCAGATATGACAGGTCCATTTGATTACCATTTGACGCGCCGTTTAATGACATTGTGCCGTGAATTTGAAATTCCGTATCAACGTGATGTATTTAAATATTATCGCTCTGACATTGCTACTGCATTAGAAGCAGGTTTTGATATTCGCAGTAGTTTAATTTGTTTTGGCGTAGACGGTTCGCACGGTTATGAGCGTATTCATTGGCATTCATTAAAATCATTGATTGAATTGCTGATTGTATATGTGCAAAATCCTTTATGTTTCGGACGCGATAGAAAAGGTATGGCAAGCCGTTATGGTTTTCCTACACAACCAAGTTAGATCGGAATTTTTAATTAAAATTACTCGTTTCTACTCATTCTACGCACCGCGTAGAATGAACTGTTGACGCACTGCGTCAAGTTTAGATAGAACTATTCTGAATAAATACCGCGTTCTACTAAATAATCCAAAATATGCTTAACGCAGCCATCTAAACTATTTTTACCTGTACTAATAATCAATTCTGGATTATCGGGCTGCTCATAGGGTGACGAAATACCAGTAAATTCGGGAATAACACCCGCCCGTGCCTTTTTATATAATCCTTTTACATCTCGTTCTTCACAAATTTCAAGTGGACATTCGCAATAAATTTCTACAAAATCATCTGGAGCCAGACTGCGCACTTTATCACGGTCGGCTTTAAATGGAGAAATAAATGCAGTTAATACAATAACACCTGCTTCAACGAAAAGCTTTGCCACTTCGCCTACACGTCGAATATTTTCCTCACGATCCTTATCAGAAAAACCTAAATCACCACACAAACCATGTCGAACATTATCACCGTCCAACACAAAAGTGTGATAGCCACGTTGATATAATTCTTCTTCAACGGCATGGGCTAAAGTAGATTTACCTGCACCAGATAAACCTGTAAACCATAAAATCACACTTTTGTGCTTGTTTAATTCTGCGCGTCTGTCACGAGTCACGGTTGCGTGATGCCACACAGTATTGGTGCTTTTTATTGTTGCCATACTTATCGCCTAATTAAAAGTAATAAAAAAATCTCGCAAAGCTTAACAGGGTTCACAAGAGAAAACAATGTTTTCACAATTGCAAATTTTTTAGCTAAAAAACTGCATTTATTTTATAGTGGATTCTATCTTTATCTGATATGACTATGTTTTAAGTGTGGATAAAATGATATGATCAACGCAGAGGTATGATTTTTTACAATCTCTATGTATGTCGCCAAATTGTTCTAAATTAACCCTAGCCGCGATTAGTGAGGAATGCAGCATGACAGAAACGCACGTTAGTAAAAGAATCAAAGAATTAGAAGCACATCTCAAAGAAGAAAATGATATTTTGTTCGATGTGATAAAAATCTTTCGGGAACTAGACAGTGTCGCCTATCAATTAGGTATTATGGATAGCGAACAATCTTACGCAACCAGTGTTTCGTGGTGGCCAATGATTTCCATCATGGGTACGTTCTCTGCGGGTAAATCTACTTTTATTAATACTTATATTGGTAATGAAATTCAGCGTACTGGCAACCAAGCTGTTGATGATAAATTTACCGTTATTAGCTATAGTGACGAGGAAGGTGTAAATACATTACCCGGCATTGCTTTGGATGCTGATCCACGTTTTCCCTTCTACCAATTCAGTCGCGCGATTTCAGATACTGAAGGTGGTGATCAGCGTTTAGATGGTTATATGCAGCTTAAAACGTGTAATTGTAGCGCGTTGAGAGGTAAAATTTTAATTGACTCACCCGGATTCGACGCAGACCAGCAGCGTACAACAACTTTACGGATTACCAAACATATTTTAGATTTGTCCGATTTGGTTTTAGTGTTCTTTGACGCACGTCACCCAGAACCCGGCGCAATGCACGATACTTTACAGCATTTAGTTACAGAAACAAAAGATCGTCCAGATGCAAATAAATTTATGTATATTCTGAATCAGATAGATATTACGGCGCGTGAGGATAATTTAGAAGAAGTCGTTGCAGCATGGCAGCGTTCTTTGGCACAAGCGGGCTTAACCGCGGGACGTTTTTACCGCATTTATAATCCAAATGTTGCTGTGCCAATTTCGAGTGAAACGGTTAGAGCACGCATGGAAGCGAAAGCAAAAGAAGACCGTGATGCAATTCAAGATCGTATGGATCAAGTCGGTATTGAGCGTGCGTATCGTATCGTGGGTATTTTAGAGCACTCTGCAAAAGAAATTGAGCACGAAATTGTCCCTCAACTACAAGAATTAGTTGCTCGTTGGCGTAGTGGTACATTCTGGACTGATTTATCTATTATTTTACTAGCGGCTGTTGGCGGTGGGGTTTGGTGGACTGCAACCGGTATGACAGTAGACGAATTACCAAAAGATCAGACAACATTATACTGGGCTGGCGGTATTGCTTTTGCGGTATTCGTATTTATCCATGTTAATGTTAGTGCGTTGGTTTCAAAGAATATTTTAAGAAATTTACGTTATGAAATTGGTAGCGACCGCAGTTTAAAAATGTTAAGCAAGGCTTTCCATCGCAATACATGTTTTATGCGTAGTTTGTT
The DNA here is from genome assembly GCA_964388965.1 of uncultured Thiotrichaceae bacterium. Lineage (GTDB taxonomy): Bacteria > Pseudomonadota > Gammaproteobacteria > Beggiatoales > Beggiatoaceae > Albibeggiatoa. The sequence continues at coordinate 15,837 of CAYMCP010000077.1, forward strand.
TATGCCGTTACTTAGCAGTAAGCCGCGTGGATGGAGTAATTCTTCACGTCATCAAATACAAAAAGTGCTCGTAAATGTCAACACTTATGTACGTCGTCTTAATGATCGTTTTACAAATCCATCTGGTAAGGTAAAATCAGAAGAATAACGATTTTTAGAATTTTTATCCTTATTTTTTAGTTAGTTAAAGAATAAGGATTAATAATTAATAGCCTTGCCATTAAACTTGCGTAACGGGGCTATGGATTCTACCCAACTGCGCACATTGGTTATAGTCAATTCCGTCTCATGTGAAATCTAACACACGATTTCTTAAATCTTCACTATATCCTGTTCGCATCTGATTTTTACTCCTAGCATTATTTTTACCCTAGCATACCCTATCTTACGGAATTGACTATATCATTCTTGATAATGCCTCATTCCATAAATCTAAGACCTTAATTGAAATTATTGAAAGTTCAGCAATTCTCATTTTAGACTAAACTAAAAGGTATGGGTATTTTCAAGGGGGAAG
>CAYMCP010000078.1:136-15873 GCA_964388965.1 uncultured Thiotrichaceae bacterium
CAGAAATCAAAGCGGAATCCGAATCCATCGCAAAACCAGAAATCAAAGCGGAATCCGAATCCATCGCAAAACCAGAAATCAAAGCGGAATCTAAGCCCGTCGCAAAACCAGAAATCAAAGCGGAATCCGAATCTGTTGCAACAACATCTAGTCAAGCAACAACTCAAAAAAAAACCACGCGGCGTAAAACCACGACCCGCAAAACAACCAAGAAATAATAAGGGGATGACTATATGTTTATTATGATGGTTACGCCAGAGTGTGCTTCAGTTGCTAAAGTTGGTGGATTAGGCGATGTGGTGCAAGGTTTGGCACAAGAGCTTGCTATTCGTAGTCATAATGTCGAAGTGATTTTGCCAAAATATGATTGTATGCGTTATGACCGTATTTGGGGCTTGACTAAAACTTATGAAAATTTATGGGTACCATTTTATGAGCAGTGGATTCATTGTGATGTATATTTTGGATTTGTAGACAATATTAAGTGTTTTTTTATCGAATCGCATTCAGAACACAATTTTTTCAATCGCGGCAAATATTACGGCGACGCGGACGATGTGGCACGTTTTGCATTTTTTTCACGCGCTGCATTAGAATTTATGCTCAAATCAAGCAAACAACCCGATATTATTCACTGTCATGACTGGCAAACTGCATTAGTACCTGTATTGTTATACGAAATTTATCATAGCTTAGGTATGAGTCATACAAGAGCTTGTTTTACTTTGCATAATATGGGACATCAGGGTATTACGGGTAAAGAAGTATTACTCCAATCTGGTCTTGACGTAGGAAAATTGCTGACTGCTGAAAAAATGCTTGATCCACAACATCCTAATGCAGTGAATTTGATGAAAGGCGGTATTGTTTTCTCCAATTTTGTCACAACCGTTTCGCCGACTTATGCGTTTGAAATTCAGCACACAGAGCAAGGGCAAGGTTTGCAAGGAGTCTTGCAAGCGCACAGTAGCAAACTTGGTGGAATATTGAACGGAATTAATTACGATATTTGGAATCCTGAAATTGATCCTTTTATTCCCTATCATTACAACATGGATTCACTACCAAATAAGGTTAAAAATAAACAAGCTTTACGTCAACGTTTGATGTTAAGAGATGATTTTAAACCGTTGATTGCGGTGGTCAGTCGCTTGGATAAACAAAAAGGTATGGATTTAATTCTACACGCAATTTATTACGCTCTATCCCAGCAAGCACAATTTGTCTTACTTGGCGCGGGAGCTGAAGACAGTATTAATGCTAAATTTTGGGGTGTGAAACATGAATTGAATGATAATCCTGACTGCCATTTAGAAATTGGTTATGATGAAGAATTAGCGCATTTGATTTATGCAGGCGCGGATATGATTTTAATCCCTAGTCTTTACGAGCCGTGCGGTCTAACGCAAATGATTGGTTTAAAATACGGTACAGTCCCTATTGTGCGTCACACGGGCGGTCTAGCTGATACGGTATTTGATGCCAATTACGCTGATAAACCGTATGAGGAACGTAACGGTTATGTATTCAGTGACCCAAATCCATTAGCATTGGAATCTGCTATGAATCGTGCTATTGGTTTGTGGTACAAATATCCGCGTTATTTTCGCCAGCTACGCGCAAATGGTATGCACCAAGATCATTCATGGAATTATTCTGGACAGGATTATGTGAATATTTATGACTATATTCGCGCATAAGATTTAGTGATACAAATCATTTTCTCGTTACTACGCTCGGATTAAATTGATATTTTTAGCTCATAACTTATTGATTTTATGTCTATAATAAATCAGTTTCGCCATTAGAGCGTAGGAACGGAAAATCATCATTTACCTTGTTCAAAATATTCCTTGATAAGTTATGCCTAGCAAAATAGTCATTTCATTTTCAGATGCTACGATAGGACTATTTTCAATTTCGCTATCGAATTGCGTATAAATCACTGTGCTATTGAGACTCCATGATTCATTTAGACGATAGATGGCATTAAATTGTAAATATGGATTGATGGTATTATTCAATGTGTAAGCAGGTCTTGTCGCCCTTACCTCATTGGGTAATACACCGTAATAATAATTGCTATAATCGCCGTCTTGATAGGTGACACCGAGTTTTATACCAGCAATTGCTTGTCTTGTTAGAGGGCGACTTGTTCCCAGAGATAAGTCGGCTAGTAAACCACCACTATGATCAGACACATCTTGTTGTATCTGCGCACCAATATTGATTAAATCAAGCTTCATATTCGCCGCAATACCTAATCCAATAGAAAAATCACGATCTGCCATTCCCGTCAAAGCGGAGCTATCATCTGCCTCATAACCATTTAAATCTAAAGCTAAAATAGGAGCTAAACTAAACTTTTCTGTATCAATAAGATAATATTTCAATTCTTTAAAATTAAATTCCCAACGTCCTGTTTTTAAATAGAGTGCGGGTAATAAACGCGCCTCACTACCTGTTGCTTGATACACTTCAGAGTGCCATAATCCAATCGCGCCGACACGATAAATATTTGACTCATCGGCTGCGTAAGCTGAAGCGTATATGATCCAGTATAAAACTATAAAGGAAAAAAATTGCTTTTTCATTAAAAAACCTAATTTAATTATGAACATGAAAAAATTAATTGCAATACATTATGCTAATTGTGCCAATACCTGATCCATGAAAACTTGACCACGATGCGCATAATCCCTAAACATGTCGAAGCTCGCGCACGCAGGCGACAACAAAACGGCATCGTTTGCCTCTGCTAACTGTCTTGCTACAGTAATCGCAGCCTTCATGCTATCTGCCAAGTAAACGGGTACAGTGGAACATTCTTTTAATACTTTTTTAATCAATCGCGCATCACGTCCAATTAATACACAAGCTTTTAGATGCTGTTCTGCCACCATAGCTAAAGGTCGAAAATCTGCGCCTTTACCCTCACCACCTGCAATTAAAATGATTTTACCAGCCCGTTCCAAACCTTGAATTGCCGCGACCGTTGCACCTACGTTTGTCCCTTTAGAATCATTAAACCAATCAACACCTTGATATTGTGCTACCCATTGACAACGGTGTGGTAAACCTTGAAATACTTGTACTGCATCCAACATCGCCGTCATAGGGATATTAATTGCCTCGCCCAAAGCTAATGCAGCTAAAATATTCGCTTGCATAATACGTGATTGTAATTTTGTAGCTTTTACGGGTAATAACAAGGTTGGAAATTGTGCTACTTGGCTGCGGACAAAATAAAGTTCACCTAAATGTGCGCAAACACTGTGAGTACCACGATTACAATGTAAACTAAAACTTAAATGGGTTTGATTAGGCTGTAACATCGCCACAACCATCGGGTCATCAGCATTAATTACAACATGCTCGCATAATTGATAAATTTTCTGTTTCGTCTCAGCATATTCAGCAAAACTTTTGTACCTATCCATGTGATCCTCGCTCACATTTAATACCACAGCCGCTTTAAGTTTCAGCGAATGCGTGGTTTCTAACTGAAAACTAGATAATTCCAAAATATATACGTCTGGACGATATTGCGTGATTAAATCCAATGCAGAAATACCTAAATTTCCACCGATTCGCACCTCCCAACCGGTTTGCTTTGCCATCTCACCTAATAGCGTTGTTACGGTACTCTTGCCATTTGAACCTGTGATTGCAACAACGGGTGCGTCTACATAACGCGCAAATAACTCAATTTCACTAATAATTGGAACATTAGCAGATATTGCAGCTTGTAAAGCAGATTCCCGTAGCGACAATCCCGGACTGATTACAATTTCTTTGGCGCGCGCTAAAATTTCCGCATCAAAACCACCGATGATATATGAAACATCAGGCGCAATTTGCATTAAAGTATCTAATTGTGGCGGTGCTTGACGATTATCCATTACACAAATTGATACATGTTGTTGTCGCAAAAAACGACTACAAGCCATTCCTGTTTGTCCCATACCCATGATAACGGTATAGACTTGTGGTAATCGCTGTAAATTATGAGCAAGCATTTTTTCTATTCATCACGATGGCAAAAACAGATTATTCAACAATCATTACTCATTATCAAGCATTTGGCAAACGTAGCTATTTCTATTAATATGGTTTTTATTTTGTTGAACCTATTATGCTCTACGCAATCAGCTTAACGAATGTTAGTAAAACTTATAAATCTTATCAAAGTGGTTGGAATAGACTACAAGAAGTGATTACTGGAAAATCTTTAGCGCAGAGATTTCACGCATTACAGCCGCTTAATTTACACATTCCACATGGTCAAGTGATTGGATTAGTTGGTAATAATGGTGCGGGAAAAAGCACTTTATTAAAAATGGTTGCAGGTACACTGATTCCCGACGCAAACGGTGAATGCCACACTTTTGGGCGCGTTTCAGCATTGTTGGAACTTGGATCAGGATTTCACCCTGATATGACTGGACGTGAAAATGTTTATTTAACTGGCTCAATCTTAGGACTGAATAAAAATGAAATTGATAGTTTATATCAAGAAATTGTCGAATTTGCAGGTATTGCCGAATTTATGGATTTTCCGGTTAAAACTTATTCATCAGGAATGTTCATGCGGCTAGCGTTTTCCATTGCAACGTGTACTCAGCCCGATATTTTAATTATTGATGAAGCTTTATCTGTCGGAGATGGTCGTTTTGCGCGAAAATCTTTTGATCGCATTATGGCGTTTCGTGAGCAGGGTAAGACAATTTTATTTTGTTCACACTCTCTGTATCAAGTGGAAAAGATTTGTGATCGGGTATTATGGTTAGATAAAGGCGTTGTCAGAATGGATGGATTACCATCACAAGTATTACCATTGTATAACGAATTTTTAAATGTAGACAGTCAAGAGGCTAAACCACAACAAACGACAGTCCGACGCACTAACAAATCATCACAACATCAAATCATTAAAGTTGAGGGATGTAGTGGCGGACAGACTGCTGATAATTTAGTTTTAAAAACAGGACAAACTGATTTTTGGATTCGGATTCAGTTTTGTTATGATGAAAATTTACCTATGCCTAGTTTAGGTGTTGCTATTTGGCGTAAAGACGGTTTGCTAGTTGCCAGTGCTTCAACTCACAATGATGGCTATATCATCACGCAGTGCGAAGCTGGTCAGGGAGAGGCTAAAATTTGTTTTCATGATTTGGCACTACTCAAGGGTAATTATACGGTAGATGTATCTTTGGGATGCGAGAATGCAATTCATCTGTATGATCAAATTGTGACAGCATTATCATTTAGCGTCGAGCAACAAGGTGTAGAACAAGGTGTTATAACTTTGGCGCATGAATGGTGTTGTTAATTGTGACGATGCGCTACGTTGTCACTTAACTGGACGCACTGGCATCCAGCATTATTGTAAATTCTTTTTGCGTGATGCACCAGCGTCATGCAAAAGAACTTTCCACCCTCCAACAAAGACCCCCAAGACGAGGAAATCGGTGTATTTAGGATTAAGGTGTCGAAGTGAGAATTGTTGCTGCTATTGCCAACGACTCGCTGATAACTGATAATCATTGATGACTATTGCTAACCGATAACAAATTGAATCTATGACACCTGCACACGCACAAACTCGTACACACCTACCCAAACATTCCCGCAATGATAGAAAAAATTTCCGTTCCATGCTGCCCTATTTATGGGATTATCGCGGCAGAGTATTACTCGCCCTGTTGACATTAGTATTAGCAAAAATAGCTAACATTGGCGTACCCGTAATATTAAAACAATTAGTGGATACCCTAGACGCAATTGGACAAAATCCGCAACTTATCCCGATCTTACTTTTAGCAGCTTATGGTACATTACGTTTAGCAAGTGGTTTATTTAATGAATTACGTGATGCTGTTTTCGCTAGAGTACGTTACCATGCGATGCGCAAATTGTCCAACAGCGTACTAAAACACCTACATGCACTATCACTGCGATTTCACTTAGAACGCAAAACAGGTGCAATTTCTCGTGATTTAGAACGCGGTACGCATAGCGTTAGCTCAATTATGAACTACCTCGTTTTTAATATTATTCCTACATTTATTGAGTTTACGCTGATTTTTATCATTTTACTGATTTTTTATGATATTCAATTTGCCTTAATCACAATCATAACAGTAATTATTTATATCGGTTTTACAATCTTGACTATGGAGTGGCGCATGGAATTCCGCTACACCATGAATCAACAAGAATCTAAAGCCAATAATCAAGCAATTGATAGTTTAATTAATTATGAAACCGTTAAATCATTTGGCAATGAATCATTAGAACTTAAACGTTATGATGAAACATTAGATTTATGGGAAGATGCTGCGGTAAAAAGTCAGACTTCGATGTCAATTTTAAATTTTGGGCAATCTGCGATTATTACCATTGGTGTCACTTTCATCATGTTTTTCGCTACTTACGGCGTACTACAAGGCAAAATGAGTTTAGGTGACTTAGTTTTAGTCAATACTTTTTTACTACAATTATTTATTCCACTCAACTTTTTAGGCATGATTTACCGCGCAATGAAACACGCTTTAGTAGATATGGACTTAATTTTTAAATTATTGGAAGAAAAACCAGAAATTACCGATAAAGCTGATGCGCGAGATTTAGATGTAGGTAATGGTAATATTCGCTTTGATAATGTTAGTTTTTATTACCAAGCAGAACGCCCGATTTTACATGAAATCAGTTTTGAGATTCCAGCCGGACATAAAATTGCCATTGTTGGCAGCAGTGGGGCGGGTAAATCAACTATTGCGCGTTTACTATTCCGTTTTTATGATGTAATACAAGGCAGTATTCAAATCAACGGGCAAGACATTCGCCACGTCACACAAGAAAGTTTGCGTACTGCAATCAGCATTGTGCCACAAGATACCGTGTTATTTAACGAAAGCATTTATTACAACATCGCCTACGCCAAAGAAAATGCCAGTTTTGAGCAAGTTATTCAAGCGGCTAAATTAGCACATATCCATGATTTTATTGAATCTTTGCCCAAAGGATACGATACGATTGTTGGTGAACGCGGATTAAAATTGTCCGGTGGTGAAAAACAGCGCGTTGCGATTGCACGAGCAATTTTAAAACAACCAAAAATCTTAATTTTTGATGAAGCGACCTCCTCGTTAGATTCCAAATCAGAAAAAATGATTCAAAAGGCATTATCAGAAATTGCAATCAATCACACTACACTTGTAATTGCACATCGTTTATCTACAATTATTGATGCAGAACAAATTTTAGTCATGGAACAAGGTCGTATTATCGAGCGTGGTACGCATAATCAATTACTCGCGTTACAAGGCACATACGCACACCTTTGGCAGTTACAACAACAGGAAGAAAAATAAACGATTAGGAGTGACGCAGTTCATACGAAAATTTTGCTCTGTATTTGTAACCCGCAATAAATCGGAACATAGAGCGTCCCTGCCGTACCCCAACGGAGAATGTTAGAGCGAGGAAAATATCACACATTTTGTCATAACTACTCTATAATCAGAATCAGGATAAACAGAATTTGTTCTAAAAAAATATGCTATGGTTTCTAAATTTTCGACGATCCGAGTACCACAATTAAATTGATGCTATGTCCGCAATCTAAATGATTGTAAGTGCATAAATCGCAAGAATAATTAACAAGTAGTGGTGTTGACTGTCGCGGAAGTAGGTGCGTGAAATTTTTCTTTGCGCGTTACTGGATTCGCCCGTCCTCTCTGAGGGTGAGCGTTAATTTTTATTAACAACATGGACCAGAAATACTATGAAATATGTTTATTCGTTCCAAGAAGGGGATGGGAAAAACAAAAAACTATTGGGTGGTAAAGGTGCAAACCTATGCGAAATGACCCAAATTGGTTTACGTGTTCCACCGGGTTTTGTCATTACTACGGAGGCGTGTTTACAATATCTTGAGCAAAAACAATTACCTGATGGTTTGATTGATGAGGTAAAAGCGCACGTTCAAGCCGTTGAAAAAGCAACAGGACGTGGTTTTGGTGAAGCGAATAATCCGTTATTAGTTTCAGTTCGTTCGGGTGCTGCCATGTCCATGCCGGGCATGATGGATACGATTCTAAACTTAGGTTTAAATTCATCTACACTACAAGGTCTTATTCGACACACAGGCGATGAACGTTTTGGTTATGATGCTTATCGTCGTTTTATTCAGCTATTCGGCAAAGTTGCATTGGGTGTTGCTGATGAAAAATTTGACGCACATTTTGAACAAGTCAAACGGCAAGCCGGCGTAAAAGTTGACGTTGGGCTAAATTCAGAAAATTTAAAAGAAATCAGTGAGCGTTTCTTACAAGTAGTTAAAGAAGAAACAGGGCACCCATTTCCAGAAAACGTTTTTGAACAACTAGAAATTGCGGTAAAAGCTGTATTCAATTCTTGGACGGGTAAACGCGCCATTGACTATCGTCGTGAATTCCACATTATACCAGAAATGGCAAACGGTACTGCGGTTAATGTAGTCGCAATGGTATTTGGAAATATGGGCAACGACTGTGCAACAGGGGTTGGTTTTACTCGTGATCCGGGTACAGGCGAAAATCAAATGTATGGTGAATATCTCGTCAACGCGCAAGGTGAGGACGTAGTAGCAGGAATTAGAACGCCTAAACCCGTACATGAAATGGCAAAAGAATTACCTGAGATGTATAAGCAACTGGTGGATTTACGCAATAAGTTAGAAAACCACTATCATGAAGTACAAGATTATGAATATACAATTGAAAAAGGTACGCTGTATTGTTTACAAACCCGTAACGGTAAAATGAACGCGGCAGCAATGGTAAAAACATCTGTTGATTTATTTAATGAAAGTTTAATTTCAAAAGAACAAGCCTTATTGAGAGTTAATCCAGAACATTTAGAACAATTATTACATCCGCGTTTAGACCCACACGGCACAATTGAGCCATTAGCACAAGGTTTACCCGCTTCACCCGGTGCGGCATGTGGTAAGTGTGTATTCGACGCTGACCAAGCGGAAATTTTAGGTCGATCAGGTGAAAAAGTTATTTTAGTCCGTGAGGAAACCAAACCCGAAGATATTCATGGTTTCTTTGCCTCGCAAGGTATTTTAACCAGTCGTGGTGGTAAAACATCACATGCTGCGGTCGTGGCGCGTGGTATGGGTAAAGCCTGCGTTGCTGGTGCTGAAGGCATTTCAGTCGATACGCGAATGCGTCAGGCGATTGTTGGCGACGTAACTTTATGCGAAGGTGATCTTATTACCATTGATGGCAGCACCGGCAATGTCTATTTAGGTGCAATTCCGACTATTCCGCCTAAATTTTCTGATGAATTAAAAATACTATTAGGTTGGGCTGATGAAGTGGCGCAAATCAAGGTGATGGCAAACGCAGATACACCAGTGGCGGCAAAACGTGCCGTTGAATATGGTGCAATGGGTATTGGTTTATGTCGTACTGAGCGCATGTTTAACGAAACGGAACGTTTACCAATTGTAGTTGATATGATTTTGGCGCGTACACCTACTGAACGTCAAATTGCTTTAGATAAATTATTACCAATTCAACGTGATGATTTTAAAGGTATTTTTCAAGCAATGTCACCCCGTCCAGTCACAGTACGCTTGCTTGACCCGCCAATGCACGAGTTTTTGCCTACAGAACAGCAATTGTTAGATGATTTAAATGCGTTACGCGAATATTATGTAGTAGTAAAAGGTCGTTCAACGGTATTGCATACTTTACGCGATCATCACGCTTTACCCGCACCATTTGACGCGATGACTGAAGAAACTGTAACCGCAGCGATCAATAAAAAAGAAGAGATGTTGCGCAAAGTGCGTGAATTATATGAAGTTAATCCAATGTTAGGTCATCGTGGTGTGCGTTTAGGTTTAACTTTTCCAGAAATTTACGCCATGCAAATCCGCGCAATTTTAGAAGCAGCGGCTGAATGTGTTAAGGAAGGATTAGAAGTCCACCCTGAAATCATGGTGCCGCAAGTGATTACTTCACAGGAATTAAAACGAGTTAAAGAGTCTGTTGATACGATTCATGAACAGGTGGAGCAGCAACATCGGGTTAAATTAGATTTCAAATTCGGAACGATGGTAGAGACAGTACGTGCGTGTACTCGTGCGAAACATTTAGCAGAAGTCGCTGAATTTTTCTCTTTCGGCACCAATGACTTAACGCAAGCAACGTTCTCATTCTCGCGTGAAGATGCGGAAAATAAATTTTTACCGATGTATAACGAAAATGGCATTTTGCAAGACAACCCATTTGAAGTATTGGATGTAAAAGGTGTGGGGCAATTAATGCAAATGACAGTGGAATGGGGACGTAAAACTCGTGCTGGCTTAAAGGTAGGCATTTGTGGTGAACAAGGTGGACATCCAGCCTCTATCCATTTCTGCCATCACATTGATTTAGATTATGTTTCTTGTTCCGCGCCGCGTGTTCCAATTGCTCGTTTGGCAGCGGCACACGCTAAGTTGCTAGAAGATAAATATGAAATAGATTAGATTTTAATTGTTTTTTATTAAACTCGTGATGATGCACCGCGTCTACCTAAATTTAACGCAGTGCATCGACTGTTCATTTTACACAGTGCGCAGAACAAGGATAAATGCGGAACGATTCTATTTGTGAGTGTTGCACGGAATTTCTATACTCACGTTAGGCTCGTAATTTAAAAAAAGTTTATTTTCATTTTCCTCGTCCCAATGGTCTCCGTTGTTGGGATGCAGCAGGGACATTCTGCGTCCTGATTTATTCAATGGTTCGGGCACTTTTTTAAAGCATATAATAAAATCAATAACTTACGAAAGAACGCTTATATTTGTAACTTATTGAAATATTTAATAATTCACAAAAACTGTCCGAAGTATTGGTTATTGTGAGTTGCAAATATAGAGTTTTCATCTGAACTGCGTAACTCCTATTTTAATAACTTCTTGCGAAAGCTATAAAAAAGAGTCAATCTAAACTTGTGAAATACGATTGGAAATACGGTGAAAATCCTGTTAACTGCCCAATGTGAGTAACAAATAGCCGACATTCCGCACCTAATGCAAAAAAAAGTTTATTTTAGTTGTTTCTTTTGCAACTTGCGTAATAGGAAATCCAAACTTTTAAAATTCTACTGAAAATAATCTAAAAATTTCGTTAGGTGCGGAACGTGGGAAATAGGTTAGACCGACCTACTTTATTCTAAAAAACTCCGGCATACGAAATGTTTTTTGCGGACGAACCAGCGGTTTAAAATCTGTTGGAGACCATAAAATTTTTGCGACATCAGAATAAACCCTTACGAAATGTACGACCATTTCCGCACGTACATAATCAGGTAATTCGTCATAATCACGCTTATTTGCATCGGGTAAAATTACCTCATGAATCTTGACACGTTTAGCAGCAATAATCTTTTCACGTACACCACCAATTGGCAATACATGCCCCGTTAAAGTTAATTCACCAGTCATTGCAATTGAACGCTGCACGATTTTTCCTAATGCAAGTGACAATAATGCACTGGTCATGGTAATCCCAGCACTAGGTCCATCTTTCGGAGTCGCACCGGAAGGTACGTGTAAATGAATTAAAGCTTTTTCAAAATAGCTGCGACTGACACCAAATTGTTCACATTCCGCAACCAAATAGCTATAAGCAATTTCTGCCGACTCTTTCATCACATCGCCCAACTGTCCCGTGAGCTTAAAACCGCGTGAATAATCATGAATTCGTGTTGCTTCCACACTCAAAGTTGCCCCACCCATCGCAGTCCACGCCAAACCTGTAATGACACCAATTCCTTTTAATTCTTTATCGTTTTCAAAAGTAGGTTTGCCTAAATAATCACTTAAATTTTTAGTGCCCACCTTGATTGGCGTTTCTGTTCCTTCTAATATTTTTAATGCAGCTTTACGAGCAATCGAACCTATGCGTTTTTCCAAATTCCGCACTCCAGCTTCACGCGCATAATCTTCAATAATTGTAGTCAAAGTCTCATCTGGCAAAATTAATTGCGTTTCCTGCAATCCTGTTTTTTCCAATTGACGGCGTACCAAGTGTTTTTTAGCAATTTGCAATTTTTCGCTAGTCAAATAACCAGATAATTTAATTACTTCCATTCGATCAATTAACGGAGCTGGAATCGTATCCAATTGATTAGCCGTGCAGATAAATAATGCTTTGGACAAGTCAAAACGTACATCTAAGTAATGATCTAAAAAATCAATATTTTGCTCTGGGTCTAGCACTTCGAGCAATGCAGAAGCAGGGTCGCCACGGTACGATGTTCCGATTTTGTCAATTTCGTCTAACATAATGACTGGATTGGCGTATTCTACCTCTTTCATCGCTTGGATAAATTTACCCGGCATTGCACCAATATAAGTTCGGCGATGTCCCTTAATTTCTGCCTCATCGTGGATACCGCCGACTGAAAAACGGAAAAATGAACGTCCCAGCGCATTCGCAATCGAACGACCTACTGACGTTTTACCCACACCCGGCGGTCCAACTAATAATAAAATCGTACCGCTAATACTCCCTTTTAATTTACCAACCGCTAAAAATTCCATAATTCTATCTTTAACATCTTCCAAACCCTCATGATCTGCGTCTAAAGCTTCCCGTGCTTTAGTAATATCCAAATGATCAGTAGAAAATTTACCCCAAGGCAATAAAGTCAGCCAATCCAAATAGTTACGAGTTACAGCGTATTCAGACGAACCGATTTCTAGCACTGACATTTTATCCATCTCATCATCAATCACTTTTTGCACCGCCTCTGGCACGGTTAAATCTTCCAAACGCTCGCGGAATTTATCTATTTGTGCAGTACGGTCGTCTTTTTCAATGCCTAATTCTTGTTGAATTGCTTTAAGCTGCTCGCGTAAAAAAAATTCACGTTGATGTTGCTCCATTTTATCTTCGACTTGGCGGCGAATTTCAACTTGTGCTTTTGCTAATTGTAACTCTTTATTCAATAACAATAATACCTTTTCTAAACGCGGTGCTAATTTCAAGGTTTCTAAAATTTCTTGTAATTCTTCTCTGCTCGACGTGGTTAGACTGGCTGCAAAATCAGCGAGTGATGAGGGTTCTTCAGGACTAAACCGCTCTAAAAACATTTTTAATTCTTCGTTATACAATGGATTGAGCGGCAATAGTTCTTTAATTGTATTAATTACTGCTAAAACATGTGGTTTTAATGTCGCATCTTTTTTATTGCGTACTTCAGGATGATATTCCACATTAACCATAAAAGGGTGTTGGCTATTAATCCAATCAGTAATTTCAAAGCGTTGCAAACCTTCAACAATAATTTGTAAAAGCTCGTTTTTGTCTACTTCGATAATTCGGTGGATTTTACACACCGTACCAATTGGATAAAAATCATCTGGCGTTAAAGTGGTAATATCTTCAACGTTGTCCTTTTTGCACAATACCAAAGCAAGTAATTTGTGTGGACTGTCATTAATTTGCTTAATGGTATCCGCCCATAAGTCGTTTTCAATTATCATCGGAATAACTTGATGTGGAAAAAAAGGACGACTCATCAGAGGTAAAACGTGAACCATCTTAGGCAAAGCTTCGGTATAAGAAATCAAACCTCCCTGAGATGTTTTCTGTTCCGCTTCAGTCGCCTTAACTTCTTCATCTTGTTCAAAAGGTTCATGTTCAACCGTCATTTGAGTCTCCTTATTTTTTAGATCATCTCATCCTATCAAATAATGCTTATATTAACCAATTGCAAGGGAAATATTTGCTAGAGAATGAATTTACTGCCAGCAATTCTCACCAGCGTCATGCAAAAAGAATTTTCCGCTTTTCGCTCGTAAGTTATTGATTATACGCTATAAAAAGTTCAAAAATAGCACGCTTTTACCGCTTTGGCGCGTAGGAACGAGGTAAATTAGGATGGTTTTCCGCAGTTTTCAGTGAAATAGTATTCTAACATGACGGATACACGTCTCAGCTTCTGCTTTTTTAGATAATTTTTCGCGTAATTGTTGCGCTTGTTCAATCGTTTGCGGCATAGGCAGCACCACATCTACGCTAATTTTACCACCTAAATAATGCAAAATAATCTGTTCGATTTCGTCTAATAAAATTAAATCTTTCCAACATTGCTTTAATTGTTCAATTAATTGCTTACGTGAAGGTAAATCAATCCGTACTTCATATTTTTCATCATTTTCTGGGTCAATATGCACCATTACTTCTGATATTTCTTCAAATTGTTCAATTAGAGTTTGGCGGGCTGTCTCAGCAATTTGATGACCTTCTGATACCGAAATGCGCGGATTAACTAATAAATGCACATCTACTAATGCTTGTGAACCCATGTAACGAGTACGCAATAAATGTAATGTTCTTACACCATCTATTGCCTTAATTTTATGCTCTATTTCTGTAACTTTTTCAGCGTCTAATGCGGTATCAATTAATTCTTGTAAACCGCGCCATGCCAATTCCCAACCTACGTGTGCAATCATGAAGCTAACACCAATTGCAGCCACTGCATCTAACCAGACAAAACCGGCTAACGTGCCAATAATGCCAAGAAATACAACAATTGATGAAATTGCATCAGTGCGGTGGTGCCAAGCATTTGCTTTTAGCATGGGTGAGCGCAGTTTTTTTGCAATGATCATAGTGTATTGAAATAAGGCTTCTTTAATGACAATAGATAAAAAAGCAATTATCAAACTTAATGTTGTTGGAATAAATAAATTTTCTGCTTGCCATAGCCGTTGTCCAGCATCAAATAACATTAAAATAGCAACGAAAATTAAAATCCCTCCAACGATTACCGTTGCAAGTGTTTCAATTCGTCCGTGCCCATAAGGGTGTTCATCATCCGCTTGTTCGGTACTCCATTTTGCCGCAATTAAAATAACTGCATCACTAATTAAATCTGATAAAGAATGAATCCCATCAGCAATAAGTGCGTATGAGTTACCAAGCCATCCAAAAATTAATTTAATTATTGATAGTAATACATTACCAATAATACCTATAACTGTGACATTCCGAATAGTTGTATAACGTTGTTCTGATATTTGTTGATCTGACATCGTGCGTTGTACCGTTAATTTAAAACTGTTGATTTGACATTGAAATAATTTTATCTAATTTTTGTTTTGTTTCTGAATGATTACTATAGCGGATTTGGATTAAATCCGACATTCCGAACCTTATCACCCGGTTCCAGAATATAAAGAAACATAAGATTCCCCTAAACATTTAATGAGTGATATTTGATGATCGTTGATGTTGAGAACAACAGTTTGTATTTTTTCTGAATGATTGATAGTAAGTAGTTGAATATTAGTAAAAAACTGAAATACCCAGCGAGCGGTAGGATTCTGAATAAGCTGTTTTTTTCTGATTAGGAAAGAAAGTCTTTTTTCCCCAATTAATTCTATGAATTATAATTCAGGCAAAAAATTTTCTAATCCACTCCCACCAACTAGTTTTTCTTGGTTTAGCGTCACAGTTCATACGATAACCATTTAACCAACTTTCGATAGTTTCCGCTTCCGGGATACGCATTTTTTGTGCGGCTTGCAGGGCTTCACAGAGGAGTTGGTTGGCTTCGGCGCGGCGGGGAGGGTTCATTTCCATATAAATAGTAGCAATCCACCATTTAGTTATCAATAATCCGCGCACCTCGCCAAGGCGTTCATAGACCGGCAATTGTTCTTGTTCACGAATGCG
>CAYMCP010000079.1:0-15011 GCA_964388965.1 uncultured Thiotrichaceae bacterium
CAGTGCGTGGAAAAACTCTAATAAAAACAAGGCCGTACTGCGCGGCGGTTCTTGGTACAACGATGCAGATGTTTGTCGTTCGGCTGGTCGTGGCTGGGATAATCAAGACAGTAGGTACGTCAATCGCGGGGTTCGTTTTGTTTGCAGTGTTCGCGCCTAGATTTCTCTTTGTATTTTAGCACTTTAGCCCTTTGCCTTTTTGTTTTTTACCCTTTATCGCGCTACGCGCGATCGCGATTTTTTTTGCAGGAGTGCAAAACTTGTTTTGCAAAATAAATTTTGCACTCCTTTTTGTTATGAAACCTAACCCATTCATTATCATCGCGGCTATAGTTCAGCTTTTGCAACCCTGCCCAAGTGAGTCCGAAACGGTAAAATATCATTAAACACCGTTTTTCCTCTGCTTGTTTCTCCGCTACGCTCTTACCATAAATTTGTTTGTAAGCAAGCTCAAACCGCTTATTAAAAGTTATTTCGCATAGCTTTGCATATGTGCATGACATAAGGCAACTGCTAGCGCGTCGGCTGCGTCAGTCAAGGGTATGGCTGGTAAGTCGAGTAAGATTTTTACCATCTGTTGAACTTGCTGTTTTGCCGCATGACCTTGTCCGACAACAGCTTGTTTAATTTGATTTGGTGCGTATTCATATATTTCCAAACTATGTTGCGTACCCGCCACAATCGCAACACCTCTTGCCTGCCCTAACTTTAGTGCAGAATCAGCATTGCGCGACATAAAAACTTGTTCAATTGCCATTTGGCTGGGTTGATGGTGTTTAATGAGCTCGCTAACGCCATGATAAATTTCTTGCAGCCTTTCGGGCAATCGAGAAGCTTGCATCTTGATACAGCCACAAGTGACGAATCTAGCTCGGCGTTTGGAGATTTCGATAATGCCAAATCCAGTCATTCTTGATCCCGGGTCTATCCCTAAAATGCGTAAATTCAACGTTTATCCTAAGTAAGTCACAAAACGCTTTTTTGCACACTGAGGCTGTAAAAGGACTACAAAAATAACGATTTTAATTATCATAAATTATTGATTTTAAATAATCTCAAATCGAAAAAAGTAGCTATTTCTACAGTCTCACTGTGTCGGCAAAACAAGTTTTACACGCTTCTTTGCGTCCTGATAATTAAATTTTAACAAACGCTAACGGCTTCGTTTGCAAACCAAAATGATAGATTTTTATCTAAGAAATCAGTAACTTGTACATATTGCGAACCATCACAAGAAAAAGTTAAACCAACCATACCATTAAATAAATTTAGTGAACCTGAGCGCAAATAAACTTTGTCATCGGCTAAACGTAAGGTGCGGAAACGTTCTAATACCTGTTTTACATCTTTTTCCGTTATGACTGCGTGATCAGAATAACCTGAATGTGGATATTTTAGATACATATCAGGATTAAGCATCTGTTCTGCGCTGTACAAATGGTATTGATAAGGATCATCTAAATGCCATAACATCGCTTGACCACTGGAATAATGCAAAGTACAGTGGAAAATACCATGTTCAGTAATTAAACGATTTAACGTTACTAGCACTTCGTCTAAACGCTGATCCAAAAGGCTGTTAATACGACGTGGGGTAAGTTGTTTTTGCGTTTTCATTTCCGTTTTGTGTTGCTCTTGCCAAAAGCGCAGTGGTGGATTTCTTCCAGAAGAAACAGAAAGCGGTAAACGTTGAATGTTAAAATCGGCTACGATGAAGCCTAAAAATTGCTGTTCATCAATTACAGGTTGTACTGCACTAATACATGGATTGCCTGTGGTATGACTAATATACACCGATGACAACATAAAGTGTCGTTTAGGATAAAGGCTCACAGAATAAGGGCGGCGTGATAAATCCTGTCCTCTTGAACTGTCATCAATACCTTCTTGACTAACATTTGCACTAATTTGTTTACCATATTTATCAATAACATAAACAAGATGCGAGTACGGAATAGTTGCAAGTTGTTTAAATAATAGTTGATCTAATTTTTCTAAATTCGACCAAACGGGTATGCACTGTTTTGCCAAATTAGTCATTGGTGGTTCAAATAAGTCTGAAAGTACTTTACGTTGTTCACTGATGGTCTGTTTAATCCACATCATTAATGCCCCCATGACATGAAGTATTCCTGATATTTCAAAGTTTTACTAAAGTTTTCATGCAAAACAGTAAGAAAAAAACGACTTCATGTAATTTGATGTTAAGGTTAAGTGAGTAAATTTCAAACGCTCTATTAACGCGCCGAACTTTTTGACATCCTCCCAGCAGCCATAAAGGGCGGGGATTCCCAAGTGCGATTATGCACTCAGGTATTTTAACTTTATGCGTATGCGTTTCAGTTAAAACCGGTTCCTGCTTCAAGTCGAAACTAAAGCCCCAACTCCACAGGCTAACACCCGATGTCTTCAGGCTAACACATTCAACGCATTCAAAATCAGATGACGTTAAACGGTTATTTTTACTTTTGTATCCACACAGGCTGCACCTACCTATCGCTCTAGTCTTGAAGGGCGAAGTTTCACGTGCGAGTGGATAAAAATTATTGTCAACAGATACAAGCTGACACAATCTCGTTTTTATTTTTTTATTACTCTGAGATAGTTTAGTTTAGCGTAAAAGTCGTATGACGCAAGTTGTAAATACAATATTTCAGCAATTTTCAATTTAAAACAATACGATAAACCTATAAAAGTAGGCATTATGCAGTTCATACGAAATTTTTACGCTATATTTTCCTCGTCCCAATATTCTCCGTTGAGACAAGGAAAATATCTACAAAATGAATTTTTCCCTCAAGTCGTCAAAAACTAAAATCGCAAATTTCAATGCCTGTGATACAATGCAGCGACATTAAAAAATATAAAAACTCAGCTTATTGGAGGATGCCAAATGCTAGTGTTGACACGCGCAGGTTATGCTTTACCGGGAACTTCTCTGAATTTTAAAACAGGTACGTGGCGGGTTCAGAAACCACTACACCACTTACGGAATGCACCTTGTCATACAGCCTGCCCTGCTGGAGAAAATCCACAAGCCTACATTGCAGATATTCAAGCCGGTCACAATCAAACCGCTTGGGAAACGTTAGTTAAAATCAATCCGTTACCTGCTATTACCGGACGTGTTTGTCCACATTTCTGTGAATCTGCTTGTAATCGTGGTGGTTTAGATGAGTCGATTGCAATTCATGCTATTGAGCGTAGTTTAGGTGATCAAGCAATTGAAAATAATTGGGCGTATCCTATTAATCCCATAGCGAAAAATGCACCTGAAATTGCAGTAGTTGGAGCAGGTCCCGCAGGTTTAACAGTCGCCTATCACTTAGCTAATTTAGGTTATCGTTCAATAATTTTTGACGAACGTAGCGAACCCGGTGGCACATTGCGCACAGCTTTACCGCCATATCGTTTACCCCGTAGCGTGTTAGATGCTGAAATCGGACGTATATTAGCTATTAATGGAATTCGTTTTCAACCACGTACTCGTTTAGGTCGTGACGTAAGTTTGCGTGAATTGCAATCTGATTATCAAGCAGTATTTTTAGGTGTTGGCGCACAGCGTAGTCAGGAGTGGAATATTGATGGTGTCGTGCCACATAATTTACATTCTGGTTTGGAATTATTAAAAGAATGGGTAGACATTGGCACGGTACCGACACCAAAAAGTGTTGCTATCGTTGGTGCTGGCAATACTGCTGTGGATATGGCGCGGGTAATGAAGCGGGCTGGTGTAGGTGAGGTGCATATTATCTCACACAAGCCGATTCCAAAACCGGGTATTCCACAGTCTGAGGCTATGCCAGCTATTGCGCGCGAAGTCGAGGAAGCATTAGAAGAAGGCGTTATTATTCATGAATATCGCGGAATTCGACGCTTAATTTTACGTGGTGAGCGTGTGGTTGGCGTAGAGCTGGTTCACATGAAAAAAATGAAACAAGAAAGTGGGCATTTAAAACGGGTTGCTTTCGACGGTACTGAAACGATTTTAAATGTAGAGCAAGTCATTCCAGCGGTTGGGCAGGTGATTGACCCTTACGGTATGGAAAAAATTGCAGGTAATAGCGCGTTTTTATCAACTGATTATTGGGGACGAATTGGTGAACATTCTGGCGTATACGGTGGTGGTGATGCTGGTGGTAAAGCGGGTACGGTGACAGCCGCAATCGGAGATGGACGACGGGCTGCAATTGCAATTGATAAACAACTGCGCAATGAAGCTTTACCCGATATTGTAAATGAAGAGCCTATCAGTTTTGATGCGTTAAATATGCACTACTACGAACCTGCTGCGAGAATGCAAGAATCTATTTTACCTGTAGATAAACGGATTGGTGAGGAAGAAATTGTTTCAAGTTTGAGCACCTCGGAAGTCGCTAAAGAAGCTGCGCGTTGTTTTTCATGCGGCGATTGTTTAGCATGTGATAACTGTTGGACTTTGTGTCCTGATTCAGCGGTGTTAAAAACCAAAGACCTTGCTAGCGATGGTAGTCATTATGTATTTGATTATGATTATTGTAAGGGTTGCGGTTTATGTGCTAATGAGTGTCCTTGTGGCTACATTGAGATGCGTGACGAGCTATAAGACAACAAAAATCTGTTTTTTACATCAAAGATTACATTTTGATTCAAGACTGTCCTAACCTATTGGTATATTTAAATTGATAGGAAATTAGGACAGTTTCCCTTAACTTACGTCGAACTTACCTATATGCCTTAATTTGTTCAATGATGATGTCAGTAGGCGATGGCGATAGTTTTTGTACTCCCTTTTGATAATTTTTAAAGTTTTGCACAAAATCTGCAATTAATTCTGGTTTATACTCGCTCAACAGACAATTCTCTCCCAATCCTTCGTGACGTTCAGTTGTCTTGCGTAATAACAAAATTGGTTTACCTAAAAAATAACATTCTTCTTGATTGCTACCACCATCACTAACAATAAAATCTGCATGATAAATAAGCTTAATAAATCTAAAATAATCATAACGTTGTCGTAATTCAACCTGCGGATTTTGAGCTAAGATTTGATACAATCTAAATTGCCGTAATTTTTTTTCAGTCGGTTTATGTAAAATAAATATCAATTTCTTACTTTTTGCAATTTCATTAACAATGGACACGATCCGATTCAAAGCTGCTGGATTATAAATATTTTCAAAACGGTGGATAGTCACAATAATATAATTGTGATTGGGTAGATTGACTTCAATTTCGTCCAATCGTGGTAAAACCTGCATAAGTGCATCGTACAATGTATTAAATTGGGTATTAATTTTTTTTGCTTTGTAGCGTTGAACATTGTTAATTGCCCATTCTCCCGGACAAAAAACATAGTTTGATAGACGAAATACTAAAATTCGGGTGATTTCTTCAGGAAACGGATGAAATAAGTTAAATGATCGTAATCCTGATTCAACATGTCCAACTTTTAAACTCGCTAATTTAGCCATTATCGCACCCAATAAAGTCGAAAATGTATCGCCATGCACAAGCACAATACCTCGCTTATCATTTTTAAAAATTTGTTTTTTATACAGAATCGTTTTAAAAATAGATGTGATAAACCAGATACCCATTTTCATGATGGATGTAATATCTTTACCCGAATATAAAATATAATCAGGTTGTTTGAGCGCGAAATTTTCTGCAATATTACTCACAGTATCTTTATGCTGCCCTGTTAAAATATAATTATATTCAATACCTTGCTGCTGCATTTGTTTTAATATGGGTGCCATTTTGATTAATTGTGCTTTGGTACCGATAACAACATGAATCATTATTTTTCCCTTATATTTTTGCGTGAATAGATTTACCGATTATTCAATAGAAATCTTTACTACTTTTTACTACTTTGCTAGGAGAATGTTTGTAGAGTGAAATCATTAATACTATCCGCAATGCAGATAATTCATTAAAAATTAAAAGTAGAAATCCCAGCTTTGTAATCGTATCACGTCACAAAAGTACTGGGATTTGGATTTGACCTAGATAAAAACAATCATGAAATTCTAAGGATTGCTATCAAATACCAACGAATTACCTTCTTCGCTAAAAGAATATAATGCTAAACTTGGTTGTGTCGCACCTGCGTCTCCATAGCTATCGCCGTAATAGACACTTAGTTGCGTACTTGGTATGTCAGCGTAGAAAGCTAAAAATGCAGAGTTATTTGTACCAATCATGCCACCCATATTAATTGCGTTTACCATCTCACCAAGCACTGATAAGCCAAAAAAGCCACGTTCACTGCCCACAGCACTTTGTATTTCAATCGTGTATTGACCATTTGTAGCAGTTAAATTTGATACGGTCGTACTACTACCAGTAGCTAAATTTTGATTAAATATTTCATTATTACTGCTATCTTTTACAATTACGCGCACTTCACTAACGACATTGGTATACTCGTATATGCTGATGTCTATGGCTGTTTCTGTATCAGCTAATTCAAATGTTGCAAAACCAGATACATCGCTGCTTAATACTGCACCTGTATGGAAACCACCAAATATATAATTTGTATCAGCAAAGCTCGCACTCATACCAAATACGCCCTCTGTTTCAACATCAGTAGTGGCAACATAGAAACCCATTGCACTCAATTCAATGTTATAGCTGCATAATGCACCATCACAATTAGCAGCAGTATCAGTCGTTGGATCAGTCGTTGGGTCGGTCGTTGGATCAGTCGTTGGATCAGTCGTTGGGTCGGTTGTTGGATCAGTCGTTGGGTCGGTTGTTGGGTCGGTTGTATTATCTTCTTGTAAAAAAGTATATAAGCTACTTGCAATAATTTGATGAACTGTTGTGCTAGGGTGCGTACCATCCCAAGATAAATATTGGTTAGGATTATCGCAAACGTTAAATGAAATTAATGATTTTACTGTAAAACACGCATCGTCAACATTAGTCAAACCATAACTCTCAGGGTTTGCGTATGCGGTTACGTTCAAGGTGTATACATCAAAAAATAATACTTCATAATTCAATGCGTTGATAGCTGCTTGTAATGCTTCGTTAAAAGCAATACTAACTGCCGTCACCTCAGTAGTTAAACCCAATTTAACAACATTAGGCGTACTACCAGTGTCCGCCATACCCATCACTAAAATATTGCTTACACCTGCTTGTGATAATTTGTCTAATGCTGCAATAATGTTGCTAATGCTAGTTGTAACTTGTTGTGTAATATCATCAATAATGTATTCACTAGGTTGTGCTAAAGCAGCGGGATTGGTACTGGTCACGTCTTTAATGTAGTCATTAGGACCTGCCCATACAATGTAAAGCGAATCATTATCAATGGTATTGTTGGATAAGTAGCTGTCAACTTGCTCCGACAAGCCTAACGCTTTGCCTCCTGAAAGTTGGACAATGGTGTCTAACATGTTAGTGTCATCGGTACGTGCGCCTGCCCAAGCATAGTTATTTGCTTGTTCATAGCTTAAACCAAGTGACTCATGCAAGTATTCAATCCATATTTGACCATTACTGACACGACCATTGTAATAAGGTGTCGGCGGTATACGGGTTGCGGTAAATAAATTACCTGTATCTGATAAGCTGTCACCAAACACGTAAATATTATTGTAAGTCGCAGCCCAAGCTGAAGTTGTTAAGCCTAAACAAGTTATTGCTATAAGCTTAATGAGTTTATGATAAATCATTGATATATTCCTTAAAAAAAATAAACAAGGCTATTATACTGTTATTATTTGATTTTATATATATTTTTTCAGACATAAAAAAAGCGATACACTATTTACATAATGTACCGCTTCTTTCACTCAGATTTTTAAATAATCGCTAGATTATTCTTCTGTAGGTTCGTCTTGAGCTGCTGCTGCACAAGCAATATCAGTTACATTGAAAATAACTTCACCTGTTTTCAAACGATAACCAGTGAAGAATTTGCCAGCACCCACTTGACCAACACCACCGTCCCAATTAAACAATTGGAAAGCTTGTCTTGGTTTCAAAGTGGTTGTTCTGAATGGTTCGTAATTAGCAATATCAATATTTTCATCACCAAGAGGCGCAGGTATAAATTCCTCAGGATTTTCTTCGACTGGTTTCATGAACATTCTTAAACCAAAGTCAAAACCTTCAAAAGAAAAGTCGTTGAAACCATTTGAACCATCAGCAGGGTCTTCGTCAGTGTTAGCTTCCAAACCTTGCGTGTAGACGCTGTAGAAGAACGAATTACCAGCAGCATCTGTGGTTTCTGCCAAGAACAAAATGTCAGCTTCTTTGCCTACGTGCGCAGGGTCAGCCTCAACCGTACCAATTAACTTCATTGGTGTTGTTAAACCTGCAACAACTCCATTAGATATGTCGGCACCATTGACTGAACAACCACCGCGTATTTTAGCTGCACTCGTGATTGGTTTACCATCTTTACCAATACCAGCAACACCTTCTTCAATCATAGGCACGAAACGGCATATTGTCGCATCTTCGTCATAAAAACCACCAGCATCTTCACAAGTTGGGTCTGTATCCTTCGTACACGCAACTAAATTATTCTCACTACATTTGTCTTCGAGAATACGAGTAACTTTGAACACACTGTCACCAGATGAAATTTTGTTATTCGCGTCAGCAAAGGAAATAGTGAATTCACCTTCAACTGGACCAGCCGATACGATAAAGACTTTACGGCTACCTGTTTCGTTAAAATTCAACGAATCACCATCAGAAATAAGATATTCCTGACCATTCTTGATTTCTCTAACCGTAGGTGCTGGAATGGGGTTTTCACCAGTGCCTTGAATGCTCACTTTCACGACAGTGTTCTTGGTGCTATCTGGGTCTTTGAAAGGTTTACCATCTTGGTCTAACACTTCCACAGTCATTGCAACTTCACTGTTTATAGGAATTTCCGTTTGCTCAATGTAAGTTGAAATAGCACTAAGGTCTTGCAATTTAGGAATTGTTGTTGCGACAGACAGTTGTTTACTACCTAAACCGGGTTTAGTGAAGCTAACAGCAATAGAATCTTCACCTGAGAAAGGTTTTTCACCTGCTGCTTCGTAAGTGACAGTTGCATGAGCAGTATCCGTGCTACCCGGTACACCGAATGTATTATTTCTCGCTTGCATGTAAGAGCCATTGCTAGAAGAAATACTGAATTCACCTGTCACATCTTTAGTTGCACTAGTCGTTACCTTATTACCATGACTATCAGTCATTTTAAAGATAGCTTGTGGAACTTGTACGACGTAGGTTTTTTCAGTTGTCATGCGACCGGGGTCGATAGACGAAATTTCATAACCATGACCATTTACCATTGTCACGTCAGTCAACGCACCAATTGTAATGCCGGGTAAATTACTAAGCACGACCTGTCCATAATTACCCGCAGCATCACCTACCAAATAGTTACTTACATCAGTTTTGTAAGTTGAGGTAGAGTTCGTTGCTTTCATGAACAACAAATCAACATGATTTTCTTTGCCAGCTTCAGTTTGTCGTCTAACGTCAACTTTCTCTTTGCTCGTTAGGTTCGTGACACTGATCAAGCTTGCAGGTTGAACGGAATTAGGATTGCCTTCAGCATCAATCAAGCTCACTGTCATTGCAGATTTTACTTCGGTGCCAGCGAGAGGAGAAACAGTAAAACTAGCATTAATAGTAGAATTAATACCATATTTTACCGCGTTAAATACCAATTCTCCTGATGCTGCAACTGTAGACAATGGTTGCCCTGTTGTGTCGATAGGCGTTGCAATTAAATGTGCTTCACTATTTTTAAGCAACTCACCTTTGGCATTACCAATCCATAAATCTTTGGTTCTAGCCATGCCGTCACCTGTTGCTGGATCAATCTGAACATCCAACGCATCATCCGCAATGACTTTGTCCAAAGTAGATGTTTTGTTGTCTTCAATTTTTAATGTAATAGCAGCACTGGTCGTACTTGGGGTTGCCATCGCACTAATTGATTTCATGCGCTCAGTATCATGAGTTTTGTTGCCGAATGCGTCAACTGCACTGACTTTAATCTTGATACCTTGACAAGCTAATAACTCTTTACAAGCACCTTTATCGAAGTCAGCGTTCAATACAGCAGTTTGACCATAAGCACTTTCTAACTTGATCGCTTTAGGAATACCAGTAGGTAACACTTCAAGCGTATCAGCTTCAAGCAAATCAACGCTCATCACGTCACCAACGGAGGCTTCAATGTAGTGTTTGTCTGCTCTAACAACCTTGTTGTCTAAGACAAATTTAGCAACACCTTTTACCATTTTTTGCGTGTAGACAACATCAGTTTTATCAGCCGCGCCTTTCTTGACAGTCAACTTGATGTCGCCCGCGGCAGTACTAGCCTCTGTCATAGAGGTGTTACTTGCTTTTTCAGTCGCAGTCATACCTCTAACTTCGATCATCGCACCTTGCTTGCCTGCGGTCATTTTACCGTCAATGCCACCAGTCGTATCCGTATCAGCAACACCTGCTGTGTCATCTGGAGCAGGCGTAAAGCTCATAATATCCAATTTTACTGGTACAGTATCGGCGGGAACAATAGTGATGGTTTTAGTTGTGCTTGCATTCGGAATATCAACGTAGGTGTAACCACTATTAGCACTACCAGAGCGAGCTTGCAATTTAATCTTAACAGTATCTTCGCCTGTTGTTTCGGGTGGGTAGTAGATATTAACTCGACCGTTACCTTGTACCAACTTGACGTAACTTACGGTAAGGGCAAACTGACCCGCACCAACTGACGAGGTAATTTCATCAGGATGTTTCGTACCGCCAACTACTGTACCTTTTTCACTAGATACGGTTGCAACGATGGTGTAACCACCTTGCTCTGCGTAGCGGTCAACTTCACCTGATTCTTCTAAGCCCACCAACGCTAAGTTAATAGCACCACCTGCTGGCACTTCAGTTTTGTCTAAAATAAATTTACCTGAAGTCGTCGTCGTCGTAGCCCATACAGGATTACCTGCTAGTGCGAAAGCTACCGCCGTCGCTAGTGCTGTTTTCTTCATGATCATAACTTTAAATCTCCACAAGTTGGATTAACTTAATTCACTGAGCTTGGGAACTGGTGAAATCAGAATGTATATACAACAATTGTCAACACTAAACAACAACATTGTCAATTTGCTACAATATTCTGATCGTACCTTACCCAAATGATTAGTATAAATATTGCACATAATGGGTGTATTTTGCAAGTCCTAATCAATATTTTTTTCTCATCGCTTATTTGATAACCACACTATTTTACGGACTGTAATTAATTGTTTAGTATCTAACACAGCGTAAGTTAGCAACTCATACGCTCCCTCGACTAATTGTGTAGAAATTAAGCCATCTCCGAATAATGCGTTTTGTCCACCAAATAAAAACAAATTTAGTTCTTGTTCAAACTCATTCGCTTGAGGTAAATCTGCACCATGAGATACCGATATAGGACTATCGGCACCTTGCCAAACGCTGGATAAATCAGTACGTTGTCCTTGCACAGTTATTGGAAAATTAAACTGAAAAACGATGTTTCCACGATAACCTTGCAATTGGCTTGATGCTAAATATACCACAAAATTGTCGTAATAATGATACACGTTTGTGGTTTTTGCTTCATAACTTAAATTTGGCACATCAACAGGACGGTTTGCGACAAGTGGTAAACGTGCTTGACCAAACCCGGTTTTTTTATCATAGCCCAGTTCATTTAAATCTAAACTCGCATTCAATAAATTAGCCAATATTTCTTCTGCGGTTGCGTTTAATTGCTCTGATTTTAATAAAGCTAACAAACCTGCTGTAATTGCGGTGGCTGCTGACGTGCCTGTGGTAAAGTTGGTATATTGTTCACCTGCTTGTGTTGTCCATAAATCTACCCCTGGTGCTAATAAATCTAACCCATCTCCATAATTATTTTTATATAAATATTCGTTATTTTTACCATGTGCACCAACGCCCAAAACCCAAGGTAAACTTGCTGGAAAATTGACTTGATCGTTACCTTCATTGCCTGTTGCGGCGACTAGTATTTTACCTAAACTTTTTGCATATCGTAGTGCTTGTTCTACCCAAGGTGCAGGTTCGTCTAATACCAAACTCATTGAAATAATATCCACATCGTTTGCAATCGCCGCTAAAATGGCAACTGCCAGATCAGCGGATGAAAAACGAGCTAAACCAAAACCATTTTCATCTTGCGTATTGAGCTTATAGGGTATTAATTTTGCCTTTGGTGCAACGCCACATAAACCAATTTGATTATTGCAGCTTGCTACCATCAAACCCGCCATTTGCGTACCATGTCCCAATGTGTCATAAGGTTTGGCATCATCATCACCAAAATCGTAGCCACGCTCAAATAAAATATTATCTTTTAAATCAGGTTGATTCGGGTCTATACCACTGTCTAACATTGCAATAATGACATTTTCACCTTGAGTTGTTTGCCACATTTCAGTAACGCCCATCGTTTCTAAGTGCCATTGCTTTGGATAATATTCATCATTAGGCACGTTCACATCTGCTGCAAAATAACCCGTTACATCTTTGTGTAAATGATGTTGTTGGCGGCGTGATTTAGAAATAGTGGCGGGCATATCCAAGACAAGCCAATTTAAAGGTGATAAATCTCGTATAATGTATTGTCGCCAGTCGGGTGGTAACTGATCGGTGGGATGAAGGAATTGCTCGGCATGAATTGGATAATTGAAAAATATGCTGAAAATAAAATAAGTTATGTATCGAAATGTTGCTAGATAGTTTTTAGAATGCTCAATATTACGTTTTAACATTGTTATTCCTTGAAAGAAAACCCATCAGTGCGAGAATACTCTTTTACAGCAATAATTTTTCGCCAATCTGGTATTTCTTTGTCTAAAATCGTTTCTAATACTTCAATACGTTCGGCTAATTTTTGAGCTTGTTGTTGTAAATCTGCAATCCGTGTCTTATCATCACTGGATAAATTTGTAGTTTTAGTGCGCATGGTATAATGCAGAAATAACCACAGTAGTATGACAAATATAATAAAAAATACCACAATATTGCTCAGGTTGGTTACAATTGTTGCCATGACTCATCTCGATAGGTGGGGTGATAACAGTGTCTTTAAAATGTATAGAATCCATTTGAAATCTAAAGATGTCAAATCGGTTCTATATTTTTCTTCAGTATTATATACTAGTTAGGCGTTACGCAGTTCAGATGAAAATTTTACGCTATATTTGCAACTCACAATAAATCAGGACGCAGTGCATCCTTAGCTGTTTCCCAACGGAGACCATTGGGACGAGGAATACTTTAAGCGTAACGCCTAACGAGTGTTGAAAAAGCTTGTAAGAATAGCTAGAGCGGCAAAGAAAAAACGAAGTGTTTGGTACAGAATTAATACTTAGTCCACATAAAAACAAAATATAAAAATCATCATTATTCATCAAGATGAACAATTTTGAAGAACAGCTAACTCAAGATGTATTGGAAATCGTAAAACGAATGGAAGCTTTATAATGATGTTGTTAGCACATAAAGTTGAACTCAGACCAATAAAAGTGCATTGCACAAAGCCCATAACTAAGGATACATTATGAGCAATCTTGCGAATGAAATTTATATGCTAATTGTATCGCATACTAAGTGGAAAAAGCGTTTACAAGAAATAGTAAATGCAGGTAGTGGTGATTTTGATAGTATGCTTCAGGAAGATTCTGAATTTTATAAATGGATTAAATCTAATGCAGAGCAATTTGAAGGCGATAGCCACTACAAAGCTGTATTTAGTTTGCATCAAGAGTTCCATCGAGAGACAGAAAAAATTATTCAATTAGCTTTAGAAGGTGAGAAGGATAAAGCTGCTAAAATAATGGATTATGGTAGCGACTATGAAAGACTTTCTCAGCAACTGGTTCAGAGAATTATTGCTTGGCACGATGAAGTTAGCGCAAATAGCTAATTGACCCGACAAGCCAGACTAAGATTTATGTTATTTTTACGATGAGTCGTCCACGAACCTGACCCTCAACAATCTGGCTTGCTGATTTGATTACTTGCGATAACGCAATTTCCTGTGAAAATGCTTCTAATTTGTTTGGGTCTAAATCTGTTGCTAAACGTTGCCACGCATTAATACGGATTTCGATTGGTACATAAACGCTGTCTACACCCGCTAATGTTACACCACGTAAAATAAAAGGTGCAACAGTGGCAGGAAAATCCATACCTTGCGCTAAACCACAGGCTGCTACAACACCACCATATTTTGTACTTGCACACACATTGGCTAGTGTATAACTGCCCACCGTATCCACAGCACCCGCCCAACGCTCTTTAGCTAAGGGCTTGCCCTTGCTGCTGAATTCTGTCCGATCAATGACCTCCGTTGCGCCTAGTGCTTTTAAATGTGCAGCTTCGTTTACGCGACCTGTTGAGGCAACCACTGTATAGCCTAGTTTTGATAGGATAGAAACAGCCACACTACCCACTCCACCATTTGCACCCGTTACTAAAATTTCACCTTTTTCTGGTGTCACGCCTAATTTTTCCAAACGCATCACACACAACATTGCGGTATAGCCTGCCGTACCAATTGCCATTGCTTGTCGAGTATTTAATGATTCAGGTAATGATACAAGCCACTCACCTCGTACACGGGCTTTTTCTGCATAACCGCCCCAATGCGATTCACCCACTCCCCAGCCATTTAAAATGACCTTATCGCCTATCTGCCATGTCGGATCATCACTTTGCTCTACCGTACCGGCAAAATCAATCCCAGGCACAAGCGGATATTGACGTACAACAGGTGCTTTATTGGTGATTGCTAAACCATCTTTATAGTTTACAGTGGAATATTCAACCCGTACTGTGACGTTATAATCAGGCAGTTTTGCATCATCCAATTCAGTTAGTTGAGCAGTCACTTCATTATCAGTTTTATTTAACATGATTGCTTTAAACATTTTTACTTATCCCTTAAAACAAAGTTTTGCAGATTCGAGGCTGTAGGAATACATTACAGAAGTAACTTA
>CAYMCP010000080.1:0-14640 GCA_964388965.1 uncultured Thiotrichaceae bacterium
TGCTTCACTTATCAATATCAGATGGCGTAAATTTGTTGCATCTAATTGGTTACAACATAGGAGAATTGTGCTAATTTCGTTCATGGGCAATTGGCTGATAAAAAGCGATGGATTTCGACTCTTTACTTTTTACCCTAAGTGCTCATTTTTTCCAACTTTTGGCGAAGGTATTGAACCCTACGTTCCGCACCTAACGAAATTTTTAGATTATTTTCAGTATAATTTCAAAAGCTTGGATTTCCTATTACGCAAGTTGCAAAATAAACAACTAAAATAAACTTTTTTTTGCATTAGGTGCGGAATGTCGGATTTAATCTAATTTTTTCCAATTTTCTTCATCACGAACAACACAGTACCGCGCCCAATCTATAAATGCTTTTCGCTCCATCTCTCCTGATTTGCGTCGTCCTGGTCCGACTACAATTTTAAAATGAATTTTATCTTGCTGCGGGTCTTCATTGTGACGCTCTTCCTTCGTAACTTGTACGATTGTCCAATCTTTACCGTATTTTCCGTTGCTGTAATAGTGTCCAATTTCTATATTTTCAAACATGTTATACGCTTCTTGAGATTTGTGTATCGCTATATTGTAGATGTGTAATAAATCTTGTTCATTAATGTCAATGAATGAGTTTAGTTGACTAAGTGCATAAACAAAATCATTATGAGAAAGAGGTATTGTGTTTGAGTCGGTTGGTTGTTTAAATCGGTACAATGCTGCGGGATAACGCCTCCAATGAAAAAAATAATTAAATAGTATGCCTATTAAAATTATTAATATTACATTGATTAAAACAGGTGTTAATACAAATTGATAACTTAGTTGTTGTACTGATTCGCCACCAATTACAGCAGCTAAAGCAGTCGCGCCACCGGGCGGGTGAAGACATCTTAAATAATACATGGCAATTATAGCTAAACCTACCGCAACGCCTGCTGCTACCCATGTATGTGCTATCCATTGACTGCAAGTAACACCTATTAAAGCTGAAATAATGTGTCCAGCAAAAACAGCCCAAGGTTGTGATAAAGGTCCATGCGGTACCGCAAAAATTAACACAGCCGACGCACCCATTGATGCAATCAAAATGTGACTGATAATGTCGTCGGATACTAAGTATTGGGTAATAGCGAAAATACACAGTATTGCACTTAATCCCCCTAAACCAGAAATAAGACGTTCAGTGTGACTAACGTGACTTGTTTCTATACCTAATAGCTTGCTTATCATTTTTTTAACCACATTTTTGTAATTGTATCATTTTCAGTAATCTGGTAGAAAAGCCTAGCATTTTCAGTTTAAAATCACAACAAGAGCACACGGTGAAAGGCGTTTTTTTATCTTCGCTCCCCCGTGATTTGCTCTTAATGTTTTTATTTGTCGGCTAAAACTCAAAACGCTCCTTAGTCATGCCTAACCTATATCTCATTAAAAGCTAATAGCTGATTCTAATTTTTTTCTTCAATAGAATCAATAGCTTCTTGCGTATCCTGTGTAGCTGCTAACTCTGGTTTAAATTTGCCGTACTGACTTTGACGATCTTTGTGATACGCGAGACCGGTACCCGCAGGAATTAAACGACCGACAATCACATTTTCTTTTAAACCACGTAATTCATCACATTTGCCATTTACAGAAGCTTCAGTTAGTACGCGCGTTGTCTCTTGGAATGAAGCCGCAGAAATGAACGATTCAGTTGCCAAAGACGCTTTAGTAATACCAAGTAGTACAGGCTCCCATGTTGCAGGCACTTTATTCTCCGCCACAGCACGATCATTTTCCTCCGCTAAACGATAACGCTCAACTTGCTCACCCGGAAGCAATCGCGTTTCACCCGGATCAATGACATTTACTTTACGCAACATTTGACGCACAATGACTTCAATATGCTTATCGTTAATTCTAACCCCTTGTAAACGATATACTTCTTGTACCTCATTTACAATATAATTTGCCAATTGACTGACACCTAATAAGCGTAAAATATCATGTGGATTAGGTGCACCGTCAACTACTGTTTCACCACGCTCGACATGTTCGCCTTCAAACACATTTATGTGTCGCCATCTAGGAATGGCAATCTCAATTGCATCACCATCATCGCCTGTGATGACTAAACGTTGTTTGGTTTTAGTGTCTTTGCCAAAACTTACCGTCCCACTACGCTCCGCTAAAATCGCAGGTTCTTTTGGTAAACGTGCTTCAAATAAATCCGCAACGCGAGGTAAACCACCAGTAATATCACGGGTTTTTGATGATTCCTGTGGTAAACGCGCAATGACATCACCTACCGATACCCGAGCATTTTGCTCTACTGTGATAATTGCTCTTGGTGGTAAATAGTACGCAGCAGGTGTCGTTGTACTAGCGAAACAAACATCATTACCTTCTTCGTCTACCAGTTTTACCATTGGACGCATATCTTTAGCATTTGATGGACGTTGTTTAGGATCAGTCACTTCAATGCTACTTAAACCTGTAAATTCATCAGTGTGACGATTAACTGTTACCCCTTCGGTGACATCGGTAAATTCAACACGTCCTTCCACTTCTGTAATAATTGGGTGGGTATGCGGGTCCCAGGTCGCTAAAGTTTGACCCACTTCTACCATATCACCGTCTGCGACGGTTAATACAGCACCATAAGGAATTTTGTAATGCTCTTTTTCTCGTCCAAAATCATCGTGAATACTCAATTCACCCGAACGGGATACGGCAATAAATTGTGTTTGTTCACCTTGTTGCTCTAACATTTTAATATTGTGTAACTTAACCGTACCTTTGGTTTTAATTTGAATATTACTTATTGCCGCCGCTTTCGACGCTGCACCACCAATGTGGAATGTACGCATTGTTAATTGTGTACCGGGTTCACCAATAGACTGGGCTGCAATGACACCAACAGCCTCACCAATATTCACCAAGTGCCCACGCCCTAAATCACGACCATAACACTTAGCACAAATACCATGTTTAGCCTCGCAAGTAATCGCTGAACGCACACGCATACGATCTACACCAAATTTTTCTAATTCATCAACCCAGTATTCATCAAGCAATGTCCCTGATTCGACAATGGTAAATGGTTTACCTTCGTGTTGTACAATCACGTCCATTGCAGCGATACGACCTAATACACGATCACGTAGGGCTTCTACCACTTCACCACCTTCAATCAAGGCGGTCATTTCTAAACCTTTTTCCGTACCGCAATCGGTTTCAAATATCACAACATCTTGCGCAACGTCTACTAAACGGCGGGTTAGATAACCAGAGTTTGCTGTTTTTAATGCGGTATCCGCCAAACCTTTCCGCGCGCCATGAGTTGAAATAAAGTATTGTAATACGTCTAAACCTTCACGGAAATTTGCCGTAATCGGTGTTTCAATGATCGAACCATCTGGTTTTGCCATTAAGCCACGCATTCCCGCTAATTGCCGAATTTGTGCCGCTGAACCCCGTGCACCTGAGTCTGCCATCATGTAAATTGAATTGAATGAGGCAACTTCAACTTTATCTTCAGGTTGTAATGTTGTCGTTTCGTTGTTAATGAGTTTGAGTTTTTCACGGTAATTGCCTTCAATCTCAGTCACCGCTTGTTTGTATTGCTCTTTGGTCAAATTGTTAGCACGATATTCAGCTTCAACTTGTCTCAAACTGGCTTCACGTTGGGCGAGTAGGTTGGTAAAACGTGCGTCTAATTCTGCTTTACCGAGTTTTGCCATCATCGCTTTAGCTAATTTGTCATTGGTGTGCGACCAAATATCAATTACTTTGTTATAGCGTTCGCCATTGGTAATTAAACCTGAACTGTACTGTTCTTGAATTTCTTTCACTTGCGCTTCGGCAGAACCAATAATTTCTGGTTTAACTTCAGGAATATTCATATCCTCGATACCAATAGAAATACCAGCCCGCGTTGCGTAAGAAAATCCGGTGTACATTAGACGGTCAGCAAAAATGACTGTGTCTTTCAAACCTAAACGCCGATAACAAGCATTAATCAGTTTAGAAATATTTTTCTTGGTTAAATCACGATTCGCTAATTCAAATGGGAATCCAATTGGTAAAACGTCAAATAGTAATGCGCGTCCAACGGTAGTATCAATTATTTGATTTTTTAGGATAATTTCACCATTTTCGTCACGAATCGGGCGACCGCGTTCATCATATTCAGCTTGAGGTAAACGGATTTTGATTTTTGCGTTTAAACTAACTGCACGGGTTTCATAAGCGCGATGTACTTCTTTAGTTTCGGCAAACACTAGACCTTCACCTTTTGCGCCTACACGCTCACGAGTCATAAAGTACAAGCCTAATACGACATCTTGTGATGGTACGATAATCGGCTCACCATTGGCTGGTGATAAAATATTGTTGGTAGACATCATTAAGGCGCGAGCTTCTAATTGCGCTTCAATGGATAGTGGGACGTGTACCGCCATTTGGTCGCCGTCGAAGTCTGCATTAAATGCCGTACATACGAGTGGATGTAATTGAATCGCTTTACCTTCAATTAATACCGGTTCAAAGGCTTGAATGCCGAGACGATGTAATGTTGGTGCACGATTGAGCATCACGGGATGTTCTCGAATCACTTCCTCTAATACGTCCCATACTTCTGCCCCTTCGCGCTCTACCATTTTTTTCGCAGCTTTAATGGTGGTAGCTAAACCACGCAATTCTAATTTGCTAAAAATGAAGGGTTTAAATAATTCCAATGCCATTTTTTTCGGCAACCCACATTGGTGTAAGCGCAAAGTAGGTCCAACTACGATTACTGAACGACCGGAGTAGTCAACTCGTTTACCTAGTAAATTCTGCCGAAAACGACCTTGTTTACCTTTAATCACATCAGCGAGTGATTTTAGAGGTAATTTGTTTGAGCCTGTAATTGCTCGACCACGACGACCATTGTCTAGTAATGCGTCAACTGATTCTTGTAACATGCGTTTTTCATTACGCACGATGATGTCCGGCGCACTCAAATCTAACAAACGTTTTAAACGATTATTACGATTAATGACCCGACGATATAAATCATTTAAATCTGAAGTGGCAAAACGTCCACCGTCTAGTGGTACAAGTGGGCGCAATTCTGGCGGTAGTACGGGTAATACTTTTAAAATCATCCATTCAGGGCGGTTGCCAGAGTGTAAGAAAGATTCTAGTAATTTTAAGCGTTTAGAAAATTTTTTAATTTTGGTATCAGAGGTTGTATTAGAAATTTCTTCACGCAACATTTTGACTTCACGCGGTAAATCAATAGAGCGAAATAATTCATATACAGCTTCTGCACCCATACGTGCGTCAAAATCGTCACCATATTCTTCGACGGCTTCTAAGTATTCTGTTTCTGATAGTAATTGACCACGTTCAAGTATGGTTAAGCCCGGATCAATAACAACATAGGCTTCAAAGTATAAGACGCGCTCAATGTCACGTAGCGTGATGTCAAGCAATAAACCCATTCGTGAAGGTAAGGATTTTAGGTACCAAATGTGTGCTACGGGACTTGCTAACTCGATATGTCCCATGCGTTCACGGCGCACTTTCGCTTGGGTCACTTCTACGCCACATTTTTCGCAGACTACGCCGCGATGTTTTAGGCGTTTGTATTTACCGCATAGACATTCATAATCTTTGATAGGTCCGAAAATTTTGGCACAAAATAACCCATCACGTTCTGGTTTAAAAGTTCTGTAGTTGATGGTTTCTGGTTTTTTAACTTCGCCAAACGACCATGAACGGATTTTTTCTGGAGAGGCGAGACCAATACATATCCGGTCAAACTCTTCAATTTGTCCTTGGCTGTTTAATAGGCTTAGCAAGTCTTTCATAAGTGTGACACCGTTTTAGTGTTTTAGTGAGATAGAAGTTAGAGGATAGACAAAACTTCTATGCTCTTAGGCTGCTAAAAATTTTTTTATAGGTACGTTTCGTTCCAACGATCTGAGACTGTAAACGAATTGTAAAAATAACGATTTTAATCATAAAATCAAAAAAAGTAGGTATTTTTACGGTCTTTTCGTCGGAATATAGTCAGGACACAAAGCATCCCCTTGAGTATACGACGCGGTGCGTCTAAGCTGCTATGACATCGAGAGACTATAAAAGCATTGTAAAAATAACCTTTGTGTTCATAAGTTATTGATTTAATTAGCTCAAATCTAAAAATGCAAGTACTTTTACAGTCTTTCGAGTGCAGTCATGAAGGGTGGTTATGACCCGACTTGCTCCAACTCAATATCAATACCGAGTGAACGAATCTCTTTTACTAATACGTTAAACGATTCTGGCATTCCTGCTTCCATACGGTGGTTGTCGTCTACGATGTTTTTATACATTTTAGTCCGACCATTTACGTCATCTGATTTTACTGTCAACATTTCCTGTAAAGTATATGCAGCACCGTAAGCTTCTAATGCCCATACTTCCATTTCACCAAAACGCTGACCACCAAATTGCGCTTTACCACCTAACGGTTGCTGTGTAACTAAGCTGTAAGGACCTGTGGAACGGGCGTGCATTTTGTCGTCTACTAGATGATTTAATTTTAGCATGTACATGTAACCAATCGTAACATGACGCTCGAATGCTTCACCAGTACGCCCATCGAATAATTGAGTTTGACCTGTTTGTGATAAGCCTGCCAATTCTAATAAATTGCGAATTTCCTCTTCAGTCGCGCCATCAAATACAGGGGTTGCAGTTGGTACACCACCACGTAAATTCTTTGCCATTTCAAATAATTCTTCATCAGAAAATTGGCTTAAATCTTCGTTCTGTCCACCAATTTGGTTATAAAGTTTATCTAAAAATGCGCGTAATTCTTCAACTTTGCATCTGGCGTCGAGCATGTTAGCAATTTTTTTACCTACACCCTTAGCAGCCCAACCTAGATGCGTTTCTAATATCTGTCCGATATTCATCCGCGATGGTACGCCTAGTGGATTTAATACGACATCAACAGGATTACCGTCTTCGGTGTATGGCATGTCTTCGACTGGTACGATCATGGATATAACCCCTTTATTTCCGTGTCGTCCTGCCATTTTATCGCCCGGTTGAATACGACGTTTCACAGCTAAGTAGACTTTGACCATTTTTAATACGCCGGGGGCTAAATCATCACCCGATTTTACTTTGTTGACCTTTTCTTGATACATTTCATCAGTCAACTTGCGTTCAGCTTGTAAACGATCACGCGCTTTTTCGAGTTGATTATTAATTTCCAACTCTTGTACGTTGATTTCAAACCATTGTTCACGACTTAGGCTGTCTAGGTATTCTTGGGTAATCACATCATTGGCGCGTAAACCTCTGGGTCCGCTTAGTGCGGTTTTGCCAATAATTTGTTTTTCTAAACGGCTAAATGTGTCACCTTCTAAGATTCGATAACGATCATGTAAATCTTTACGATAATCTGTTAATTCGGCTGCTTCAATTTCTTTAGCGCGTTTATCTTTTTCTACGCTGTCACGAGTAAACACTTGTACGTCAATCACGGTACCGAATGTGCCGGATGAAACTCGCAATGATGTGTCTTTTACATCTGATGCTTTTTCACCAAAAATTGCCCGAAGTAGTTTTTCTTCTGGTGTAAGTTGAGTTTCACCTTTGGGCGTGACTTTACCGACTAAAATATCGCCCGGTTTGACTTCCGCGCCAATGTAGACAATGCCGGACTCATCTAATTTATTTAATGCCGCCTCGCTAACATTAGGAATATCAGCGGTAATTTCCTCAGGACCTAATTTAGTATCTCGCGCTATACAACTCATTTCCACAATATGAATTGAAGTAAAACGGTCTTCCTGTACGACACGCTCAGAAATTAAGATAGAATCCTCAAAATTGTAGCCATTCCAAGGCATGAATGCGACTAACATATTTTGCCCTAATGCTAACTCCCCCATATCAATCGAGGGACCATCGGCTAGCACATCACCTTTTGCTATGATGTCACCATTGCGCACCAAAGGGCGTTGATTAATACAGGTATTTTGATTTGAGCGCACATACTTAGTTAAGTTGTAGATGTCAACACCCGTTTCATCTTGAGTTTCGTCGTCATTGACTCGGATAACAATCCGCGCAGCGTCTACTGAATCGACTACACCACCACGTCTTGCTGTAACTGCTACACCTGAATCAACTGCAACCGCACGTTCCATTCCCGTACCTACTAATGGTTTTTCAGCACGAATAGTTGGCACGGCTTGACGTTGCATGTTTGAACCCATTAAAGCACGGTTTGCGTCGTCATGCTCTAAAAATGGAATCATTGACGCTGCAACCGATACAATTTGTTTTGGCGATACGTCCATATAATTAATGGTTTCACTACGGTGTAAGCTGGATTCATTGCGATGTCGTGCGTTGATCAATTCATCGGTTAAATTACCATCTTCATCCAAATTTGCGTTAGCCTGCGCAATGACGTATTGTCCTTCTTCGATTGCAGATAAATAGTCTACTCGATCTGTTACTTTGCCGTTTTCCACTCGACGATAGGGTGTTTCTAAAAAACCGTAGGCATTAGTACGTGCGTATACCGCTAAGGAGTTAATCAAACCAATATTTGGACCCTCTGGTGTTTCAATCGGACATACACGACCGTAGTGAGTGGGGTGTACGTCACGCACTTCAAAGCCCGCACGCTCACGAGTTAAACCGCCAGGTCCTAAAGCAGATACACGACGTTTGTGTGTGATTTCGGATAATGGATTGTTTTGGTCCATAAATTGTGATAGTTGGCTGGAGCCAAAAAATTCACGCACAGCGGCTGATACAGGTTTTGCGTTGATTAATTCTTGTGGAGTAACATTTTCCGATTCCGCTAAACTTAGACGTTCTTTTACAGCACGTTCGACTCGTACCAAACCAATACGAAATTGATTTTCTGCCATTTCACCTACGCTACGAATTCGGCGATTGCCCAAGTGATCAATATCGTCTACTTCGCCATTACCATTGCGTATATCGATTAAAGTTTTTAATACGGCTAAAATATCGTCTGTGGATAATACACCACTCCCTTCCAGTTCTTTACGACCAACACGACGATTAAATTTCATCCGCCCAACGGTCGATAAATCGTAGCGGTCTTCACTGAAAAATAGGTTGTTGAATAGTAATTCAGCCGCTTCTGCGGTGGGAGGCTCGCCCGGTCGCATCATACGATAAATTTCAATATGTGCCTCTACAGTATTCATAGTGGGATCAATACGCAAAGTATCGGAGATGTAAGGTCCTCTATCTAAGTCATTGGTATATAAAGCTTCAAATTGCTCTATACCATTTTCTATGAACGTTTCTAGCAGTTCTTCCGTAATTTCGTCGTTCGCTTTAGCCAACAATTTATCTTCTGACAGTAAAGCGGCTTTGACATCATGCGCGAGTATTTTGCCAAGAATATAATCTTGTGGTACGGGTAATTTTTCGATATTAGCGGTGGCTAGTATTTTGATATGACGCGCTGTGATACGGCGACCTGTTTCAAGTAAGATTTCTCCCCCTTCGCCCTTGATGTCGAAACTTGCTAATTCACCACGCAAACGCTCTGGCACTAAATCAAGATAAAATTCACCGTTTTTGTAGCTAAAAATGTTCTTTTCAAAAAACATATCTAACATTTGCTGATTTTCATAGCCTAAAGCGCGTAATAATATTGTAGCAGGTAATTTCCGCCGTCTGTCGATGCGGACAAATACACAATCTCTGTGGTCAAATTCAAAATCTAGCCATGAGCCGCGATACGGAATAACACGAGCTGTATAAAGTAATTTTCCAGAAGAATGACTTTTGCCTTTATCATGGTCGAAAAATACGCCCGGCGAGCGATGCAATTGTGATACGATGACACGCTCCGTACCATTAATTACGAAAGTGCCTGTTTCAGTCATTAAGGGCAATTCACCCATGTAAATTTCTTGTTCACGGATGTCCTTAATGGTTTTTGCGTCGGCTTTACTGTCTTTATCGTAAACCACTAAGCGAACTTTTACCCGTAATGACGCAGCGTAGGTCATTCCGCGTACTTGACATTCTTTAACGGTAAAAGCGGGCTTGCCTAAACGATAACTGACATACTCTAAAACTGCGTTACCTGAGTAGCTCTCAATCGGAAAAACTGAAGAAAATGCTGCATGTAAACCGACATCATGACGTTGTTCGGGCTCTATGGTTTGTTGTAAGAAATCACGGTAGGAATCTACTTGCGTAGCGAGCAAATAAGGTACGTCCAATACGCCTGGACGTTTACCAAAGCTTTTACGCAAGCGTTTTTTCTCAGCAAAAGAATATGTCATGGGAACTCCGTTTTAAAACAGAATTTGACTGTTGCAAATGAGCAAGCAGAAGTCTTTGAAAATCTATTTACTCCTGTGGTGAGGAGCATAGCTGTCTACAAGACAGCGGACTAGCAATTAATCTAGTA
Source organism: uncultured Thiotrichaceae bacterium (assembly GCA_964388965.1). Lineage (GTDB taxonomy): Bacteria > Pseudomonadota > Gammaproteobacteria > Beggiatoales > Beggiatoaceae > Albibeggiatoa. Next base: position 10,443 of record CAYMCP010000080.1, read on the forward strand.
TTTATTTATATTGTTAATGCTAATCCAGAGAATTTTGTAAACCTTGTTTTGTTAAGATGATGTAAAAATTTAAAAGTATGCCAATTATTCAGAAAAGAGGATAAACCCTTTAAATTACACATATTACTCCACTTTATTTCAGCTATAACAAGATGTTGTCTATTTTGTAAGTTTAAATTATCAATCATTAATTAATTATATTATTTCATAAGCAGAAAAAGGCCAGCAAGCCTAAAGCTTACCAGCCAACTTATTAAGCTAATATTATTATATGAAAAAACAACAATTACTTGATTTCAGCAGAACCGCCTGCCTCTTCAAGTTCTTTCTTAATTTTTTCAGCTTCTTCCTTAGGAACAGCTTCTTTAATTATTGAAGGTGCGCTTTCAACCAAATCTTTCGCTTCTTTCAAGCCTAAGCCTGTAATGCCACGAACGACCTTGATGACACCAACTTTTTTATCACCAAAGCTTAATAAGGAAACATTAAATTCAGTTTGTTCTTCGACGGCGGCGGCTTCGCCAGCAGCAGCGCCGGGCATCATCATAGGCATTGCAGCGGCAGCGGCTGATACGCCGAATTTTTCTTCCATCGCTTTGGTTAATTCAACGATTTCCATCACAGTCATATTTGAGATGGCTTCTAACATTTCTTCTTGGGTAATGGCCATATAAAAAAACTCCTTAAATCAAAAAATTAAAAATTACACGCCTTCGTTTTCTTTTTTCTGCTCGCCTAATGCAGCCATTGTACGAACAAATTTCGCATGAGGTTCTGCTAAAGTACGAACAAATTGCGTAATCGTTGCTTTCATTGTAGACATTAAGCTTGCAATAGCTTCGTCACGAGTTGGTAATTTAGAGACCGCTTCAAGCCCGCTAGCGTCGAGTAATTTGCCACCTAAAGCCACACCCGTTACAACGAGTTTTTTGTGATCTTTAGAAAAATCTTTAATTAATCTCGCAGCGGCACTGGGTCCATCTTGCGAAAACGCAAGCACTAAAGGTCCAACTAACGCATCTTGCATACACTCAAATTCTGTGTTTTTTACTGCAATTCGCGCTAATGTGTTTTTTACAACACGAACGTATACACCAGCTTCACGCGCTTGTTTACGCAACTCGGTCATTTCTGAGACGGATAAACCGCGATATTCAGCAATCACGACTGAGTGTGCGCTACTCGCAACTTCTGCAACTTCAGAAACGATGGCTTTTTTATCTTCTAAGCGAAGTGCCATGAATTTCTCCTGAGGTCAGTAAGAGGATTGATTGACATCATTTCCTCTTGTTTTGTGTTACAGCGTTTTAGAAAATAGTGAGCCAGATGTTAGAAGATAGATTCTATCCTCTAAGTTGCTTTCAAACTATTTTCTAGCCCCGCCGTCTACGCAGGGTATTAAGTTTCATAAGGAAAACACCTGCGGTCTTGGACGGCTGCTGAACACTAACTGCTCTCAGCAGCCCAAGAATCGTTTTTATTTAGGCGTAAAAATCTATTTATGCGGAATCAATTTCTACACACCTAACTATGAATTTTTATAAACCCAAAGTGGATTTATCAACTGCTAAACCCGGTCCCATTGTGCTAGAAACGGTTATTTTTTTCATATAAACACCTTTTGCAGTGCTTGGTTTGACTTTATTTAGATCGGACAACAATGCTTGCAAATTTTCTACTAAGGCTTGATTTTCAAAGTTAATTCTACCAATAGAACAGTGAATAATACCATTTTTATCAGTACGATAACGCACTTGTCCTGCTTTTGCATTACGCACAGCTTCTTCAACATTTGGAGAAACCGTACCTACTTTAAGATTGGGCATTAAACCACGTGGTCCTAAAATTTGACCTAAACCACCTATAACTCTCATACAATCGGGCGTGGCAATCACAACGTCAAATTCCATGAATCCGCCTTTGATTCTTTCTGCTAAATCCTCTAAACCAACAATATCCGCACCAGCAGCCTTTGCCTTTTCGACATTTGCGCCTTGAGTAAATACGGCAACACGGACAGTTTTACCAATACCATTTGGTAGGACAACTGAACTACGGACGACTTGGTCAGATTTACGCGGATCAACACCTAGATTGACGCTGACATCTATGGATTCTTCAAATTTAACTTTGGGCAAAGATTTCAATAAGTCGAAAGCTTCTTCAATTGGATAAAATTTACTAGAATCAACTTTTTCTCGAATTGCTTTTATGCGTTTAGTCAATTTTGCCATTTCTTATACTCCCTCAACGTCAAGACCCATACTACGCGCACTACCTGCAATAGTACGAACGGCTGCATCTATATCAGAGGCAGTTAAGTCTGGCATTTTAACAGCAGCAATTTCTTCTAATTGTTGGCGATTGACCTTTCCCACTTTGTTGGTATTGGGATTAGGACTACCTTTGGGAATACCAGCAGCTTTTTTTAATAATACAGCGGCAGGTGGCGTTTTTAGGATAAAAGTATAAGATTTGTCGCTGTAAGCCGTGATAACGACAGGTGTCGGCAAACCCGGCTCTATATTTTGAGTTTGCGCATTGAAATCTTTACAAAATTGCATGATATTCAAGCCGTGTTGACCTAACGCAGGACCAACAGGTGGACTTGGATTGGCTTGACCTGCCTTAATTTGCAGTTTAATGTAGGCTTTTACTTTTTTTGCCATGTAAAACTCCATTGGGTACGAACGCGATTAAGCTCCCCATTTATGTTAAATATACTAAATCCAGTTACTACGCTTAGAGACTTCTGAAAGAACCGTAAAAAATACTTTAATTTATTAATTTTAAATAGTCTAATATTAAAAAAGCAAACGTTTCCACACTCTTGGCTGTGGCAATTCAGCAGCGACGCTCTACGTCACAAACATCGCACCACGACGTGGAGTGTCTTAAATTGTATTCCAACAAGATCGTTGAAATGGGAAATATTGAAAAAACAAAGAATCATCAGCTAGTTAAAAAAACAGCCAATCTTAATTCATTAAGCAATTAAAAATTATTCTTTTTCAACTTGACCAAATTCAAGCTCAACTGGTGTCGAACGACCAAAAATCATTACTGCCACTCGCAAACGGCTTTTCTCATAATTAACTTCTTCAACAACACCATTGAAATCATTAAACGGTCCGTCGGTAACGCGAACAATTTCACCCGGCTCAAATAATACTTTTGGACGTGGTTTCTCAGAACCTTCCTGTACCCGCTGTAAAATGGAAGCGGCTTCTTTATCTGAAATTGGTACCGGTTTTTCTTGTGTACCACCAATAAAGCCTGAAACTCGCGGCACTTCTTTAACCAAATGCCACGCATCACCTTCCATTTCCATTTGTACTAAAACGTAGCCCGGCAATAATTTCACTTCACTTCTGTGCTTTTTGCCATCACGCATTTCAACGACTTCTTCGGTTGGAACAACCACCTCACCAAATTTGGCTTGCAATTCTGGCGGACTGCGCTGGATGCGGTCTAGCAATGAGCGTTGAACAGTTTTTTCAAATCCAGAATAAGCCTGAACCACGTACCAGCACAAAGCCATATTAACCACCCCGTCCTGTTAGCCAGCCTACAATCCAGAACAAGATAGAATCTAACATCCAAATAAAGATGGCAACCAACAACACCATAGCTAATACAATCGCCGTAGTTTGAATGGTTTCTTGTCTGGTTGGCCAAACAACTTTGCGAACTTCTGTGTGTGCTTCACGCAAAAATACGAGTGATTGTTGACCTTTCGCAGTTGTGGAAGCTAGAAAAATTGCCACACCGGACAAAGCCAATAACCCAATAACACGCGCAAGTAGTGACTGATCAGAAAAATAATAAAAACCCACCATTCCTACAGCGATAAGAACAATGGTGACAACCCATTTTAATAAGTCTGTTGTCTTTGACTCTGCTGCAACTGTGCTCATAAAATTAAAACTATTAGTGGAGGCTATACTTTGGAGTAAGTAGTCAAAAAAACCACACCCAAAAAAGTGGCAGACCAGGAGGGAATCGAACCCCCAACCTACGGTTTTGGAGACCGTCGCTCTGCCAATTGAGCTACTGGTCTAAAGAGAACTCTTTAGCTTTTTGGACTCTACAAATTACAAGTAAAGCCCAAAAGAATTATTATACTACTATTCGATAACTTTGGAAACAACGCCTGCACCAACAGTACGACCACCTTCACGAATCGCAAAGCGTAAGC
>CAYMCP010000081.1:0-14579 GCA_964388965.1 uncultured Thiotrichaceae bacterium
TCTGTCTTTGCAACACACATTATAACCTCAATAGACTTTTTCGGAGTTTTCAGTATATCATATTGCAGAGTTAATTTTGTCTCAATTTCATTTGCGCGGAAACCCTGTTGATATTAATAAATCTGCGTCTTATGGTTCTGTTAATGATGCGGCTCAAATTTTAGGATTTTTAATAAAAAATAATTATCCAAATGTTCACAATTTATTAAATTATCATCAAATATCTTTGAGTGCTAATTAATAAAAAACTTAGGAGAAAACGATGTCATATCTTATTGATGTCACTGGAACATGCAACTTGCGTTGCCCTTCTTGCCCTGTTGGTAATTTTTCGCCTAGCGATTTTGTCGGGGGGGGTAAAACGAAAGGATTTATGGACTTTAATCTTTTTAAAGAAATTATTCTGAAAATAAAGAAAGACAACACCAGTATGTTGCCTATCATTAACTCATACAATCGGGGCGAACCTTTAATTCATCCGAATATTATAGAGATGATAGAGTTTATTAAGCAACAAGGATTCCAACCGAAGTTATCCAGTAATTTAAATACTGAACTGGATATGAAGGCTTTTGTTAAAACCAAACCGCTTTCCTTAATTATTTCAATGTCTGGTTATTATCAGGAAACTTACGAAAAAAATCATCGAGGTGGCAAAGTTTCTCTTGTTAAATCAAACATGTATAAAATGCGGCATTACATGGACAAGCTGAAGATAAATTTCAACGTGCGCGTTTCATATCACATGTATAAGGATAATGTGCATAATGACTTTATCATGATGTCTAATTTGTGTCAGGAGTTGGGTTTTACATTGCAACCTGGGTATGCGTTTATTCAACCCCTTGAAAAGGTCTTATCTTATCTAACAGGTGGCACACCAACCGTAGATGAAAAAAATGTTATAGACCGTTTATTTTTTACTTCTCAAGAACGCAAAGCAATTGTAGAGCGTTATGCACTGACAGATTGTAGTTTGAGAAAAGACCAAATGTCTATTAATTATGATGGTTCAGTTGGTTTATGCTGCTCAACTTTTGACCATGAATATACAATCGCTAATTCTTTCTTAGAAGTAGCGCATGATGAATTGCAAAAGCGTAAATATGAGCATCCGTTATGTAAAACTTGTATGCAGAATGCTTTACACAAAATGGCAACAATTACTGATTTACCCGAATTTCACCAAATCGGTAATCAGATTTTAGAAAGTTTAGGCAGTCCTGTGAGATTTAAGTAAAATTTATGTGGTCATTGCCAATTAAGTCAGTCTAGGAAATTTTGAGCAGATGAAAGTTGTCATTTTAGCAGGCGGATTAGGTTCTCGCATCAGTGAAGAAACTGCATTACGCCCTAAACCAATGGTAGAAATCGGCACTAAACCCATCTTGTGGCATATTATGAAACTCTATTCAAGTTATGGTTTGCATGAGTTTGTGATTTGTTTAGGTTATAAAGGCTACATGATTAAAGAGTATTTTGCTAATTATTTCTTACATACTTGCGATGTTACGTTTGATATGAGTACAAACGAAATGCAAGTCCATCATCAGCACACCGAACCTTGGAAAGTAACACTTGTCGATACAGGTGAGCATACCATGACGGGAGGAAGGCTCAAACGGGTTAAGAATCATTTGACGGAAGATTTTTGTTTTACTTATGGGGATGGTTTGAGTAACGTTGATATTGGTCAATTACTGGCTTTTCATCAGCAACATGCCAGTAAAGCAACGATGACGACAGTGCAACCGCCAGGTCGTTTTGGCGCAGTCAATATAGCACACAATAAAATTACTGATTTTCATGAAAAACCACAAGGGGATGGGGGATGGATTAATGGTGGTTTTTTTGTTTTGAATCCATCGGTTATTGATTATATTGAAAACGATAGCACAGTTTGGGAAAAACAACCTTTGGAACAATTGGCTAAAGAAGGCGAATTGCGCGCTTTTTTTCATCAAGGCTTCTGGCAACCAATGGATACTTTAAGAGATAAAGTTCATTTAGAAAAATTGTGGGAATCAGGTCATGCGCCGTGGAAAACTTGGTGAATTTAATTTGCTCCCAAGTGCCATTTCGAAACAAAGAAAAACGAAGAATGATGAATAAAGAAACTATCATTAAAATATTAGAATTGCATCAAGAACAATCTAAAGAAATGTTTTAAAGGACTAAAAAATGGAAACATTACGCCAATTTATTCAAGCAGATTCAGATACCTTAATTTTAAAAACTCCTGATTCATTAGTCAATAGAGTATTAGAAATTGTTGTTTTTCCTGTAAATTTAGCCAATAATGAAATATCGAAAAATGCTGTTACCATGCAGCAGATTCGTTCAGAATTGGCTGAATTTCATCAACGATTTGACCCCTCTTTTGATGAATATTATTCGTACAGATTCATAAAACAGCGGCGAGAATTTTGAGATTTGATAATTTTTACACCTAGTTACGAGGGGAATTTTAAGATGCGCCCATCTGTTGCTTTGCAAAATCACCGAGAAGCGATTCGTGAAATTGCTTTGCGTCATCGTGTGAATAACGTGCGCATTTTTGGTTCTGCACTACACGGTGATGATACTGAGGAAAGTGACTTAGACTTACTCGTTGACCCAACGCCTGAAACGACATTGTTTGATATTGCAAAAATTCAAATTGAACTGAAAAATTTATTAGGTATTACTGTAGATGTTTTAACGCCCCGTGCATTGTCTGATAAATTTCGTGAGCATGTGATACGTGAAGCGCAACCCGTATGAGCAAAAAAGACAGCTGAATACTTGTATTGGCAGATTTTGCACAGGATAATTGCAACAAAAAAAACATTATCAGTGTTACTTTGGTGCGTGAGGATAGAGAATGAGACTTCCTTTATATGATAAGATAAAAAATAAAGTTTCGTTTATGGAGAATATAATACAAGCTATTGAATTTGAAGTAGATATTGACAGTGAATTTATAAAAATTCCTCAAGCTAAACAATTAAAGGGTAAACATGTTAAAGTCATCGTTCTTTATCATGAGAAAGAGTATGGTCAAAAATTAAAGTTACCCCAAGTTTTTTATACGCCTAGAATAAAAGCTCAATATGAGCCATTTGTTCGGGAAGATGCCTATAAATAAAGTTTTTATTGATTCTAACTTGTGGATTTATGCTTTCATTAGCACTACAGAAACGGCTAAGTGGAAAATTTGTATTGATTTGCTGGAGAGACTTCTTTATCAAGACCAAGTTATCGTAGTTTCTACCCAAATCATCAATGAAGTTCATTTATAAGCCAATCAACTTATGATTATGCCTTTCAATTACGACAAACTCACAATATCTCATTTTGGGATAGTTTGGTTGTCGCTTCTGCTTTAGAGAATAATTGTGCTATTCTTTATACGGAAGATTTACAGCATGAACAATTGGTTGAAAATCGTCTTAGCATTATAAATCCATTCATTTGCTAGGTAGTGTTTTAATAACAAATAATTTTTTATAATCAAATAATTAAACTCATAATGTCAACTCAACTCACACTCCAACAAGCCCTACAACGCGCTGCGCAATCTCTGCAAAAAGGGGAATTGTGGCAAGCTGAATACTTGTATTGGCAGATTTTGCACAGGATAATTGCAACAAAACATTATCAATATGTACTATAGTTGATGTGGCAAACGTTGAGCATAGGAAAATAATATGATTTTACACAGCGAAGTCAACCAAAAAGGTATATTACAAGCCTATTTACCGCATTTAAAAGGTAAACGTGTAGTGCTTTCCGTAGTAGCTGATACTCAGGACGTAAGTTCAAATTGGACAAATATAGCAATCGCTTTACAACAAGTAGATAAATTGACCCTCAGCCAACCGCGTCATATTGATGATATTTTGCTGGATTTGCGCAGTTTTAGAGAAACACAATGAAGCAGGCTTATGTGGATTCGTCAGTGTGGATTGCCCGCTTTGAAGGTTTAATGATATATCGGTACAAGATTGATAGCGCATTGGCGAGTCTGGCACAGGATGGCTTTTCTTTCACAACGTCCGATGCCGTTCTACTGGAGGTTTTGCTCAAGCCCATCCAAACCAACAACACGGTAATCACGGAAACCTATCAGCAGGTTTTTCAGTAATTACGTTTAGTGGCTGCATATCCAAATGTGTTCATGGATGCTTTGGACATTGCCAAAACTGAATCATTAAAAGGTATGGACGCGGTGCATGTGGCATTGGCACTGAACTACGAATGTGAATGTTTTGTGTCCTCCGACAACCATTTTAAAAATCTTACCATATTACCATCGGTTTGGATTGACCTCGCATCAAGCTAATCTATAGCAGATGTTTTCTCATTCAATAAATAATTAACCACTCGCTGCGCAATCTCTGCAAAAAGGAGAATTACGCTATTCAATCAAGGAGTCATTAAAATGTCAACTATTCTATTACCAAATATAGACGATTCTATTTTATTAACCTTAAATGAATCCCAAGAAAATTTTGTAAAAAATATGGTATTCTATAACGCGATGGTTTTATACAAAAAAAATAAGCTCTCTTTAGGAAAAGCGGCACAAATTGCTGGAATGGATAAGCTCGATTTTATCAAACGATTAGGAGAAGAGGAAATAGCGATTTTTGATTATGAACAGGATAACAACCTAGTTCAAGCACAAAAGTTATTGGGGGCTGAATACCATTATGTGCCTACTAACAAAACCGACCAGGAACTATTAGCGGAAGCCTTGACCGAAAAATATTTATGAATGTGGTTTTGGACGTGAATATTGTTTTAGATTTACTGCTCAAACGCCGATCTGAATACGAGGCACAAAGTCGGTGTTTCAGCCAATTAAAGAAAATGGGTGCAATATTGTGGTTTCCCGTGTGTGCATTACCTACCTTAGATTATGTACACCAAATGGAGATTAAACGGCTTCAACAAGCCAACAAAATTAGTCCTTTGCTTTGATTTATCATACATTTGAAAATATTGTCTATCAATAATATATTAAATTACCAGGAAAATAATATGCTTACAAATACTTTATACGAGAAAGATTTTTATGCGTGGATTTATCACAACATAGAGTTGGTGCAGGCGAAAAAGTGGGATGAGATTGATGCGGATTTGTTGATTGAGGAATTGGAAAGTATGGCAAAGCGTGATAAGCATGAGTTAGTGAGTCATTTAACTATTTTATTGTTGCATTTGTTGAAATGGGAATATCAATTTAAACAGCTTTCTGATATGTGGCAAGAGTTTGGTGGTAAAAGTTGGAAATTTTCCATTATTGAGCAACGTAAACAAATAGCAAAACAATTAAAAATGAGTCCTAGTTTGAAAACTTACTTATCTCAAGCTATCATAGAAGCTTACGATGATGCACTTGAATTAGCAGTAGACGAAACAGGTTTACAAAGTGATACTTTTCCAACCCAATGTCCTTATACTGTTGAACAATTATTAGACAAACAATTTTATCCACAATCTCAATAAAAAAATGTCAACTCAACTCACACTCCAACAAGCCCTACAATTCGCTGCGCAATCTCTGCAAAAAGGGGAATACTTGTGTCAGCAGGTTTTTCTTGATACAAATACTTTGATTTATCATACATTTGAAAATATTGTCTATCAATAATATATTAAATTACCAGGAAAATAATATGCTTACAAATACTTTATACGAGAAAGATTTTTATGCGTGGATTTATCACAACATAGAGTTGGTGCAGGCGAAAAAGTGGGATGAGATTGATGCGGATTTGTTGATTGAGGAATTGGAAAGTATGGCAAAGCGTGATAAGCATGAGTTAGCAAGTCATTTGGTTATTTTGATTGCGCATTTGTTAAAGTGGCAGTTTCAATTCAACCAACTTTCTGAAATGTTGCAGAATTTTGATGAAAGAAGTTGGAAATGCTCTATTATTGAGCAGCGTAACCAAATTGAGCGTCAATTACGAATGAGTCCGAGTTTAAAACCCTATTTTGATGATGCTGTACAGGAAGCTTATCCTGATGCGGTAAAAATTGCGGCAAAAGAAACTCAATTGCCAGTACAAACTTTTCCAACGATTTGTCCATATACGGTTGAACAACTCATGGATGAAGATTTTTATCCACAACCTCAATAAAAATAATGTCAACTCAACTCACACTCCAACAAGCCCTACAACTCGCTGCGCAATCTCTGCAAAAAGGGGAATTGCAGCAGGCAGAGCAGTTATGTCGGCAGGTTTTGCAAGTTATGCCAAATGAGCCTAATGCGTTACATTTATTGGGTGGCGTGGCTTATCATACCAAGAATTATCAAGATGCAATTCAACTCATTGAACAAGCTATCAATATTAATCCTGATTTATTTGATGCTTATTATAATTTAGCATCAATTTATCAATCATTAAAAGAGTTTGAATTGGCTGTTGCATGGTACGAAAAAGGATTTTCTAAATTATTTCAATTAGATAATACTTTAAATATAGAAATATTGATTAGTTTAATGATTCAGATACATCCTGAAAAATGGCAAGATTATGTGAAGCATTTTATCAATTATGCAAATTGTTTGTATCAAATAGGCATACTGCAAAAAATGACCACTTTAGCACAGCTAATACAGAATATTAATTGGCAGCATGAGAATGAGGTGCGATTTGTAGTTTTAACATTATTACAAGTTTTAAAATTTGATAAATTAACGGCAAGAGATTGGAATGTTATTGTTTTTGAACAAGTTGCTTTACCTTGTATGAAACAAGCCTTAGCATGTAATTATTATGAATTAGGGTTTAATTTAGAAGGTTATATTTATAATCATTATGTCAAACAAAAAGAAACCGAAGAAAATTTTAGAACCTGTTTTAATCAATGGGTAAATGAAATGTGTGCAGCAGGGCGGCGAGTACAAGCAACTTTGCCTCCATTAGATAAATCAGTACTGCATGATAATGTGCCTACAATCGGTTTTTTTATTCATAATGCCAGCTTGTTGGCGCATATTGAAGTCATGTTGAATATGTTAGAAGGATTATCGCAATTAGAAGAAAAGCCTTTTAAACCAATTGTTTATGCTTTTGGTGGGTATCATGAGGGGATGTTGGCGCGTTGTCAGAAAATTGGTGTGCCTGTGGTTTTTTTTGCCCAAACTTGTAGTAGTAAGGAAACTTATGCCAGATTACTGTTCCTACGTGAGCAAGTTATCAAGGATGGCGTGTCTGCGTTGGTATGGATTAGCTTGGCAACCATGATGCCTTTTGCATTTAGTATGCGGGTTGCGCCCGTGCAAATTTGGTGGGCAATGAAATATCATGGGCTTGAGTTTGAGGATATTGATGGATATGTGACGGGTTCTAGCAGCGGAGAATATAAAAAGTTTGGCAATAAAGTCTGGCGGACTGGCAGCTTGGGTAGAACAGATTGGTATATTCATGAGTTGCAAACTGAGGCTCAGGCTATCCGACAGCGTTACCGAAAGCAGTTTGATATGATTTTAGGAGTGATGGGTAGGGAAGAAATATTGGATAGCCCACCATTTATTGAAACAATTAGTAAAATATTAAAGAGATACCCCAAAGTTGCTTTTTTATGGACAGGTCGGCATCAGTTGGCTTCGATTCAAACTATTTTTGATAAACACCGAGTTAGTGGGCAGTGTTTTTTCATTGGTTGGGTTAATACAAGATTGTACGCACAAGTTTTTGATGTTTTTCTGGATTCTTTTCCATTTCCTTGTGGATTTACTGCTTTTGAAACAGCCGCAGCAGCTAAACCAGTAGTATTATATTCTTGTAAGGAATCTTATGAAACTGGATTAGTAAGCAATATTTCTCCTATCCTATATAACCAAGTTGGCACTGAACGCGACAGGGAACTGATGGGGAGTATTTTTTATTCCGAAGAACAAAATTTCTATTTTTGCGCTACAAATCCAGATGAGTATTTTAATTATGCCTGTCAACTTATTGAGAGTGAGGATTTAAGGCAACGGGTTGGCTATGCTTATAGTCAATTTATTGAATGTTTCTTTGCAAATATAAAAAAAATGGCTTCAACCTATGCTGTTCACTTTTTGGATATTATAAATGAAGCTAAGAACATATCTAACTACGATAAATGAGATTCTGATATGCCCAAGAAAATGGATTTAATTTCGAAACTGCGCCAAGAATTTGTAATTGATAAAGTGCGAAATATCGACTGGTCTATAGGAAGTGATATGCCGTTGATTGTAGAGCTGGACACGACTGAGGCTTGTGACTTGGCTTGTCCGGGTTGTATCAGTGAGGACATTATGAAAACTAATAATAGATTCACGAATGAGCGACTAATGAAGCTTGGTCAGGAATTTTACGAGAACGGTATTAAAGGCGTTATTTTGATTGGAGGTGGAGAACCTTTGGCGCACCCGGCGATAGGTGATTTTATGCAATACCTAGGGGGGCATGATATTCATATTGGCATCACAACTAACGGTACTTTTATCAACAGGTACTTAGGACAAATAGCGCAGTATTCAAGCTGGACACGAGTGTCAATGGATGCTGGTACTGATAAAACATTTAGATTATTGAGACCTTCAAAAGGTGGAAAATCAAAATTTGGCCACGTTGTGGAAAATATGATAGCACTCGCAAAAGTTAAAAAAGGTAAGTTGGGCTATTCATTTTTAATACAAACTGAGGCTGATGGTACGGGAGTTATTCCCAATGTGAGTGAGATTTACCAAGCTGCAAAACTTGCAAGGGATATCGGATGTGATTATTTTGAAGTTAAGCCTAGTTACCAGTTCAGAGATAATGTTGATCATGCTTTGGTTAAGCATGACTCTAAGTTGATGCAGCAGGCAAAAGAGGAAATTTCTCGTTTGGATGAACTGGTTACAGATAATTTTGCAATATTAAAAGCTATCAATTTGGATTATTCGTTGGATGGCATGCAGAATTTGCAGCCAAAGGAGTATACCCATTGTCCCGTTGCTGAATTAAGAACATTAATTTGCCCGTCTGGTGTTTTTGTTTGTCCTTACTGGAGAGGCAAAGAAAAGATGAAGATTGGCGATGTTAATCATCAAACCCTGTTCGAAGTGTGGAGTGGGGAACTGCGTCGGGCGGTAATGAATAGGTTAAATCCGAGTAAAGACTGTACTTTTCATTGCCTAAGACACGAGTCCAATCTTGAAATTATCAATATGGTTAAACTTATTAATAGTAAAGAAATTATTAAAATAGTGCCAGAATTTGATAGATTCATATAATTCAGATACAGGGGGAGAGGCCGCTATATGAATAGTATTCAAAAAAAAATACTGCAATTAGAAATTAAGAAACAGGCTTTTATTAATGGGCAATATGTCAATGCTAAGAGTGGCAAAATTATTCAAAAAATTAGCCCTGTCGATGGACGTGATTTATCTGGCATTAGTGCTTGTGATGCCACAGATATTGATATCGCAGTAAAATGTGCAAAAAAATCTTTTGATTCTAAGATATGGTTGAATAAATTACCTATAGAAAAAAAGCATATTTTATTGAAACTTGCAGATTTAATGGAAATTCACAAAGAAGAATTGGCATTGCTTGATACATTAGAAACAGGACGTGCGTTTAAGAATTATTATTTTGATTCTATACCCAAATCTATTGAAGCATTGCGTTATTTCGCAGAAAGTATAGATAAATACTATGAACATGCTATACCGCCACGTCCAAATGCTTTTGCAACCATAACTAGAGAACCTTTGGGTGTAGTTGGACTAATCACGCCTTGGAATGATCCTTTGGTTGTTGCTACTTGGAAGTTTGCTCCTGCGTTATTGATGGGAAATTCTATTATCCTCAAGCCTGCTGAACAATCTTCTTTTTCTATTTTACGTGTAGCTCAACTTGCACAAGAAGCTGGTATTCCTGATGGTGTGTTTAATGTTGTTACTGGTTTTGGAGAGGTTGCAGGAAAAGCTCTTGCGCTACATCTGGATGTTATGGGCATATTTTTCACGGGTTCGTCTGAGGTCGGTAAAAAAATCTTACAATATTCGGGGCAGTCTAACATGAAAAAAGTGGGTTTAGAGTGCGGGGGGAAAAGCCCATTTATTGTTTCCAAGTATTGTAAAAATTTAGCAAGGGCAGCGCAGGTATTAGCAAAAAATATTTTTTATAATCAAGGACAAATTTGTTCTGCGCCTTCAAGAGCTTTAGTAGATACTCAAATAAAAGATGAATTTATTGAGTTCCTAACTAAAGAGGCTGACAAATACATTCCTCAAAACCCTTTTGATATTGAAACTGAGGTTGGATGTGTTGTTAGCCAAGTACAACAAGAAAAAATTTTACGTTACATTGAGTTAGGGAAAAAAGAAGGGGCTACACTCATTTTACCTCAAATCAAAGAAAATGTAGGGTTTGATGGTATTTGTGTGAACCCTTCTATTTTTATTAACGTTTCCCCTCAATCAACTATTGCCCAAGAAGAAATTTTTGGTCCTGTTCTGGCTGTCATTGAAGTATCATCTATGCGAGAAGCCATTGATATTGCCAATAATTCAAAATATGGTTTAGCCGCCTCTATTTGGACGGATGATTTAAGCGAAGCTTACCAAGTTTCTCATGAATTACAAGCGGGTGTTGTTCACATTAATAGTTATGGCGATGATGATAATACAGTTCCTTTCGGTGGTATTAAAGAGTCAGGAATTGGTAAAGATAAGTCTATATATGCTTTTGATGAATATAGCTATTTAAAAACAACGTGGACTCATTTTGACAATTTATAAACCTTAATAAGGAGATGCTTAGTGAACATTCTTAATTGTATTACTCAAAAGAGAGCTTTTTTTATGGAAAAGGTTGATGAACTTAAACGGCATCCTTTGATTTTATATGGGGCTGGTATAACTGCAAGTCATTGGTATAATTTGTTGTCAAAACAAAATATATCTGTAGCAGAGGTTGTTGTGGACGAAAAGTATTATTCAGAAGAAGTTTATTTTATGGGAAAAAAAGTAAAAATTTTTAGAGAAATTTCACAAGAGTATAATATATTTAATGTATTTGTAGCCTTCTTTGTAAATGATGCCTCACGCATCAATAGAGCTCTCGGAAATACAAAAGGAGTTAGCAAAGTTTATCATTTTGATGATCCACCTGCGTTTGCTGGCGAAATGTGCTTATATACCTACAGCTATATTGTGAGTAATTTAGGCTATTATAATCAACTATATACTCAACTTTATGATGAATTATCAAGAAAAATTATGTGCGGTTTTATTAACCAGAGAATTAGCCAAAGATTTGGTTTCTTAGATGAGTTATGGTCTGATAATGCCTATAACCCAGAGGATATTTTTGAATATAGTCATAGTGAAGTTTTTGTTGATTGCGGTGCATTTAATGGCGATACAATAAAAAGCCTTATTAAAAATATTAAGGGGGGGGGTAAATTATATTTATGCTTTTGAGCCAAACCCTCAAAATTTTTCTGAGTTGCAAATTTTACAAAAATCAATTGAAAATCTCATTTGTATCAACAAGGGAGTATGGGATAAAAAATGTACATTAAGTTTTGGTGATTTTGGAGCACTCAATAATGGTGCAATCCAGGAAAAGGGAGGATTGTTAATTGATACAGATACGATTGACAATGTTTTACAAGGTGATCGAGTTTCATATATCAAAATGGATATAGAAGGTGCTGAGTTAAATGCCTTGGTAGGAGCAAAAAATACGATTATGAAATATAAACCTAAATTGGCTATTTGCGTCTATCACAAAATAGATGATTTAATTAAAATCCCGTGCTACGTAAAAAGTCTTGTTCCTGAATATAAACTTTATCTAAGAGTGCATAGTACACATACTAAAGAACTTGTACTTTATGCAACAACATAGGTTTAGTGCGAGAGGAAAGGCTACAAAGCCCAACATTTATACTAGGAGTTAATATGAAAGTGATTCTAATTGCCCCATATATGGAAAACTCTGATAAAAAAAGAAATGACTTTTTGCCATCAGGTGCTTTGCTTTGTCTTGCTTCTGTTCTTCGTGAAGCAGGACATGAACCTATTTTGCTTGATCTTAATAATCGTGTTGTACATACCCAAGAAAATCCGTCACAATATTGTGTTTCTAAAATATTAGAAACGTTAGATATTGAAAAACCAGGATTAGTAGGTATTTCTTTCCTATTTTCAGGTTTTATTGATGCAGCACGTAAGTATGCAAAAGCTATAAAAAAGGCAATGCCAGAAATTAAAATTATTACAGGTGGCATTCACGCAACAACTTATCCTAAACAAATTTTAACACATTGCTCAGAATTTGATTATATTGCATTAGGTGAAGGTGAAGTTCAAATTGTTAAGGTAGCAGAGGCACTAGAGCGTAATGATACCAGTGATTTTAATCAGATTAAGTCATTTGCATATCGAGATGAGCAAGGTGTTGTCCATATTAATGAAGCACGAGAATGGATAGATTATGCTTCTTTACCTATGCAAGCGTGGGATATGGTGAATTTTTCAGACTTTGAAATGGATTTAAGCCACTATTCAAATTTCAAAGGACACAAAATAAAAAATGTAGTGCCAGTTATATCGGAGAGAGGCTGTCCGTACAAATGTACGTTTTGTGACATGTATGTCGTACAAGGAAGAAAACTTAGAAGACGCAATGTGCAAAAATTTGTTGATGAATTAGAGTTTCTTGTAAATGAATGCGGACAAAGATTTTTTACCTTTATGGATGATAATTTGACAGTTGATAACAAGCACATAATGGGTATATGTCAAGAAATTATCAAGCGACATTTGGATATTCAATTTACTACATCAGGTGGGCTGGGAATGAACAGCTTGCGTACTGACGTTATTGACGCGATGGTTGAAGCAGGTATGACCTCTGCTCTATTAGCTCCTGAGCATGGTTCTGACTATATCCGTAATGATGTTATTAAAAAGGGTTTGGATAGAAAAACAATTTTCAAAGTAGTAGAAGACCTTAAAAAACATAGGGTCAGTCTTGCAGGTAACTGGATTATGGGGTTTCCAGAAGATACGAATGAAACACTTCAGGAAATGCAGGATATGATAGATGATCTCCAACTAGACCGAAATTGGGTTGGCACAATTATTCCGTTTCCAGGTACGCCAATATTTGAACAATGTGTTCGAGACAATCTGTTTATTGAAGATATAGATATTGAAAACCTTTGGCAAGTTCCAATGCGAGCTCATCAAAGTGGTTCTGTTATCAAACCATATAACATGTCAATCGAAGAATTACAAGTTTGGCGTGAAAAGTTTATTAATATTCGATTTAAATACTTACGAAAACTATAGAAATGATAGCACAAGAAAATAATAAAAGGCTATTGATACTAAATGGTAGTCATTCTGAAATTCCTTTAATTCAGGCTGCAAAAAAAATAGGTTTTCATGTTGTAACTACAGGTAATGTAGCTCGATTAATTGGTCATAATTATTCTGATGAATACTATTCTGCTGATTTCTCAGATAAGGATGCTATTTTAAACCTTTGTCAGCAACTTAAAATTGATCATATTTGCTCAAGTGCAAACGATTTTGGAGCAATAACGGCAGCTTATGTAGCTGAAAAATTAGGACTATCTGGGCATGACTCCTATCAAACAGCATTAACAATCCACCATAAAGATTTGTTTAAAAAATTTGCACTTCAATATGATATTCCTACTCCTTATGCAGAAAGTTTTGAGGATAAAGATATAGCTATCAATTCATTAAATAATTATCACTTTCCTGTTATTATTAAACCTGTAGATATGACTGGTGGAAAAGGTGTTTCAAAGGTTAGTGATAAAGAAGTCTATATTGATGCTGTGAAACATGCTTTTAATATATCAAAAGCAAAGCGTATTGTAATTGAGGAGTTTGTAGAAGGAACTCAGCATAGCTTTAGTACATTCATTTTAAATGAAAAAGTTGTTTTTTATTTTAGTGATAATGAATATTCATATTTGAATCCTTTTTTAGTGAGTACTTCGGCAGCTCCAGCAACAAATATAAAAGAAACAGTTAATAGTTTAATTGAAGTGATGGAAAAAGTAGCTAAGTTACTTTCTTTAACTGACGGTGTACTTCATGCTCAATATATATACCATAATGGGAAATTTCAAATTATTGAAATAACAAGACGTTGTTCTGGTGATTTATATCCCCACCCTGTTAATTATGCTACAGGACTTGATTGGGCAGAATGGATAGTGAAGGCAGAAACGGGGATAAATTGCTCGGATTTTCCTGTTGTTACCCAAGTTGGTTATTGTGGCAGACATTGCATTATGGGGTCTAAAAATGGCGTAATTAAGAATGTTTTTTTTTCAGATGAAATAAAATTAAATATCTATGGTCAGTTAGCTTGGTGGAAAGAGGGTAATGTTATTACTGATTATTTGACTGAGAAATTGGGTGTATGTTTTTTTCGCTTTGACTCAATGGACGAAATGCTACATAAAATGAACTATATAAATTCACACATAAAAGTGGAATATATGTAAATATATAGAACCGATTTGAAATCTAAGAAATATGTTAAACTTTGAAGTTGAGTCAA
>CAYMCP010000082.1:0-13914 GCA_964388965.1 uncultured Thiotrichaceae bacterium
ATTCATGCCGTATTGCTGTTGTGGATACATGCCGTACATGCCCTGCATACCACTCATTGGGTACATGCCGCTCATACCACCCATACCCTGAGGGTAGTAATAACTACCGTAGGCACTAGCAATTTGGGGCGCAGCTACTAATGCACTAATTAAAGCAGTGAGACGAGCAGATTTTTTTAAATTCATGCTTTTATCCATCCTTAATATTAAGGTTTTACAAAAAGACCATTTTTATTGTTCTAGCGCGTAACTTGGTTCGCGTAAGCAACCTATCGCAACCTATGTACCACTATCGAAAAAAAATTGTTTATTGATTGATTTAAAATGAAATTTTTGACTTGGCTATAAAAATAATTACCTACTACCAAAACTAGATTTATGTCATTTTGACAGAGTATAATTTTATGCTTGTAAGAAAAATTTTATTAATTATAAGATGTTAGCGTGTAGTAGTTTATCAGGCAGGCTTTATGTCAACTTGTCATTATATAACTACCGTTTATCCTATGATAAAAAAAAGACTAGGAAGTTCGCCCCCAAACCTCCTAGTCTTCTGCTAAAAACAGCAGTCAAATGAGGATGAATATTATTATTACTTGTGCCAATTACGAATGTCGTAACCACCTGTCATACCAGGACGGTTGAAAGGTGTATACCAATTACCTTGGTCATCTAGGAAACTAAGACTATAGGGATAAGGTTTTGAAATACCTGTAACTGCCACGTCATACCACGCTTTAGGCTTTTTAACACCAGTGTCAACAATTTTTGGTGCATCGGCAGGACGTTCGTGTGGTTTTTCACCTGCGACAAATGTTATTTCACCAGCATACGCTTGACTAAATAAGCCACAACACAAAACGACACTGAATAAAGGGATTAATTTTTTTATCATGTTCACTTCTCCTCAATTAGTAGATAATATTTATAAAAGTTAAGCAAAAGCTTACAACGCAAACTGTGTACCACTCACCAGATAGAAAATAAACCTTTGTTTATTAAAGATTACTAATATATAAAAAAATATGGATTATACATTTACACTGTCAGATTGGCAGCCAGCTAAGAAATAAGCTGAATCGTGAGTTAAATTAGTCGGCAATTTTCGTTTTAAACTTTATGTGGCGGTCGGACGCTGTGCATTAAGTCCATCCAACATAAACTGCAAGAGAATTTGCCACGAATTAAAGCAAAAGTAAGTCATAATGTAGGTTTGTAGTAGACACAACTCAAATATGTAAAATTTAACCGAATGATTATTAATTCAACTGTACACGTTGCCCCCAAGGAATCTTATGCTTACCTTTAATCAGCCAAATGACGGGATAAGTTGGTGTATATTCTGGAAAAATGCCTTCTGCATCAGTGAAATAGACCAATAAATCAGGTTGTTTATCACATTTAGCCACGTAATCAAATACCGGACGGAAGTCCGTACCGCCACCGCCTGTAATCGCTAATGGCATTTGAAATTCTTCCCAAGATTCAAATTGCCAAGGACACTCTTCAGCTAAGTCTGCGTCGCAGGCAAGTAAAGTGATTTTGGCGCGTAATTGCCCTTTTAAATTATTAATTTCAGTCAGACATTCAGCTATTTCGTTGTCACTAATTGAGCCGCTAATATCTATTGCAACTGTAATGTTTAATTCTACACTACGCAAACTAGGAAAAATGGCATTACCTTCACGCCGAGAAGGTCGACTATAGCTGTAATCATCTCGCGCGGTCATAGTCATATAGCGCGCCAGTAGTGAACGCCAAGGTAAGCGTGGTTGCAATAAGTGATCGATTAATCGTGCCATTGCTCCACTTAGTTTACCCGCTTGCATAGCTTGTTGTGTCGCGCCTGCTAAACGTTGTCGCCATTGAGTATCTAAATTTTGTTTTTCGGTATCAGTTAATGGCGGTGGTTTATCGGCTAAATTGTTGCTATTGGTTTGTTGCTGTGTCTCTCCTTGATCAGCAAAATTATCACTGCGCTGCGTTTCGTCTAAATGACTATTGCCTTGTGCGTCACATTCTTCGCTAGATGGGGCTGTATTATCTGCGCCCTTACCTCCTTCATTGCCTTGTTCTTCACCTTCGTAAATGTGTTTATCCATTGGCTCATTGGTATTATTTTCATCAATATAGGGATAAATTTCCTCAGCAGTCATGCCTTTGTAACTTTCTTCAATCCAAACACCCGATGGCGGTATTAAATTATCTTCCAATAATAAAGGATTAATTGCGTGATCGCAGGCAATATCCCAACGAAATTTGTGACGATGTTCACGTCGTGCGAAGTGTGACAAAGCGCAATGCAATGCTTCATGTGCGAGTACAAATTGTAATTGTGCAACGCTCAAATGTTCAACATATTCAGGATTATAGTAAAAATATCGTGCATCAGTCGCCACCTTTTCGCACCAATCTGGATTAGCCGCTTTCATTGGTAGACGTAATACTAATGCTCCCAAAAAAGGTTTATCTAAAATTAATTGGGTTCGTGCGGCGGCTAATTTATTTTCCACATCATGATAGCTATTCATAGAATTTATCTCCTTTTTTGATTTTATTGATATAGCGACTAAACTTAGATAAGCACAAGTTATTCAAATGTTTTCAGTCTTCACAGTGATATTTGATAACATTAATTTATGCTATATTCATATCAATATCAAAAATATTGATTTATTATTACACTTATTATCATCTGTTCCAATAAACAACACGAGTTAATTTAGTACAAATATTCAACAATTCAGTGTATAATTTTTGCTTGTAACTTGTTTTTTATACTAAGTTTATTTTAATTTTGGGTAGGGTTTTTTAGTGATTTTCAAGGAGCACTTTAATGTCATTTCGCCACCTTCTTTTTTATCTTTTTTCACTATTTTTACCATATAGCAACGTTTGGGCAAATTTTGAAATTTGTAATACCACAGTTGTGCCTATTGAAGCAAATACGATAGAAACAATAGATAGTGTAGAAACAGTGCAACCCATTACGGTATCAAGTAGCGTCAGTATGACTGATACGACGTTAGGTAACGTTAAAGCAATCGGTGTGAGTCAGCTTGATTTAAAACATGGCAATGTTGGTGAGCTAACATTAAAATTAACTCATAATACTAGCGAAGTTATTTTATTACAAACACCCGATACAACCGCAGCAAAACCAGAAGGTTGTGTTGGTAAGGATTTTGACGGAACTGAAATTAGCGATAATGGCTTAACTAATGTACAAAATAGTTGTAAAACTGCACAGCCCGCCTATGGCACCACTGATTTCACCCCTAAAAATTCGCTTAGTGCGTTTACAGGTGAAAAGATAGAGGGTGAATGGACGCTCACGGTTATTGATAGTAATAAATATGGTTCAGGTCAATTAAATAAATGGTGTTTGCAATATACGGTTGAATCGCAAGCAACAATTAATTTATCACCCGCATCAGGTCAAACTTTAAATTTTGGTAGCGATGTTGTTGTTAATGTTGAATCCAGTGCGCAAGAAATTACCCTAGTAGAAACAACCAATTCATTTTCACTCGTCGTTGAAAAAGCAGAGTTCACAGGTACGCATAAAGATAATTTTAAACTGACTTCACATCATATCACTAACGATTTTGCAATGATTATTGCACCGGGTACAACACAAACTTATAAAATTGCTTGCACGCCCTCTGGACGCGGTACACGCTCTGCTACGTTTAATCTCTATACCAATTTACCTACCCCAAATGATAAATTAACTTACGACTTAACTTGTAAAGGTGTAGGTGCGGAGTACAATGATCATGGTGCTGCGGGTCCAATTAATTTTGGTAATATTGATTTAGGTGCAACTAGTTCTCAACAAACGATTACGATTAGTGAAAATGGTGATGCTGGGCATCATTTGGAAATTAAAAGTATTGAGTTAAGTGGTACAAATTCAAGTGATTTTGAAATTTCAGGTAAACCTACAAGTTTTCCACATTTGATTAATCAAGGTTCTGGTAATACGTTAGCACTCGGTATTACTTGTAAACCAACAGAAATTGGTGACCTGACTGCTAAATTACGCATAAAAACTAACGATGTAGCGAATGCAACGAATGATTACAATTTAAAATGCGCCGGCATGGGACCGATTTATGAGTCCTTCCCTGTTCCTGATAGTACCATCAATTTTGGTCAAAACGGGCTGGGAAATACAAGCAAACGTAATATTACTGTTAAAAATGATGGTAATAAAACTTTAACAATTGAAAGTGTGAGTTTTGCTGCACACGCTGATGTATTTTCGTTGAGTATCACGCTCGGTTTAGATATTTCGGCTGGGAGTATTGGCGCGTTACCCATTACGTGTGCGTCAGATACGGCAGGCACTTATAGCACTCAAATTGAAGTAACGCATAATGGTGCGAATTCGCCTACAAAATATCAAGTTACGTGCGAAACGGCTACAGATACAATTCCTGAATACAGCTCTACACCTCTTATCAATGGGACAATTACAATAGGCAGTGCTGTTAATGTTGGGGAAAGTACGGAAGGTAATTTGTACATTTACGAAATTGGTACGGACGCGCTCACAATAGATTTAGCCGAGCCTGCATTGAGCGGTACTGATGTCAGCGCATTTAGCATTATAAGTCCCACATTTCCGATTACTATGGCGGATGGTAGCACTGCAACAACGGTTAAAATTCAATGCGCGCCAACTCATAAAGGCACACATACCGCAACACTCAATTTAGCCCATAATGGAAAAACTGCTCAAAATCCAGCTAGTTATAAGCTAACTTGTGAAGGTAAAGCCCCTATTTATCGTACTATTAAGATTGGTGATGTAACTACAGATAGTGTTGGCGGTAAAGTTGATATAGGTGAGGTCGTTGTCGGTGAAACCATTACTAAGAGTTACAAAGTTAAAAATTCAGGTGATGCGCGTTTAGAAGTGACAAATATGAATATTTCTGGTGCACATGCCAGTGATTTTGCAATAACAAATCCATCTAGTGGTAAGTATGGTAGAAATGCAAATAACACCCAAACAGTTGAATTAAAATGCACCCCAAAATCCATTAACAAACGCACCGCAACATTGACCGCTACGACTAACGATCCTGCCAGTCCGACTGTGACTTATGACTTGGAATGTACTGGTAAACGTCCAATTGGCGCGGGATATTATTCCGAACCTAGCGCGAATAGTTTGGTTGAAAGCGGTAAAGATATTGGTGAGATAAAATTCGGTGCGATACGGGTTGATAGCACAATTGATAAAACTTTAACGATTTCAGAACAAGGTACTGCGGTATTAAAAGTTTATCAAGGTAGCACATTCATCAGCGGTGCAAATGCGGCTGATTTTCAAGTGACGGATGATTTAGCAAGTGTGTTTAATCAATCAGATAACGGTTTTCACATCACAGACGATAGCGGTGAAAAAATAACCTTACATTTGACTTGCAAACCGTCCGCCGTCGGTGAACGAGTAGCTTATTTAAATTTAAAGAGTAATGATAGCGTTTTCCCTAATCTGACTTATAAAATGACATGTGAAGGTATCGCCCCGCCTGTCATTGAAGAACCCGACGACAAACCAGATGATATTGCAAAAGGAGATTCAAACGATACGACTGGCAATGCTACCGTGACTCCGTCGCGCGTGGAACAAAAATTAACCATTCAATTTGAAGGTAATGGTTTTGGTACAGTGACCGTTTTACCAAATAAAATTGCGTGCAGTAATTACGGCGCATACGAGCAATGTGAAAATCGTTACGCGCAAAATTCTACTTTGCAATTACAAGCAACTGCTAGTAATCATGCCTATTTTGTCGGTTGGAGTAATGGTTGTCACTCAGAAACTTTTGTATTAGATAGTGACAAAACGTGTGTAGCTACATTTGAACGTTTACCACAATATAGCTTAAATGTGGAAATCGTCGGCGCGGGAATTGTCAATGCAGCGCAATATCCAGATTTTAATTGTCAATTAGAACAATGTGTTATAAATGATTTGCTACAGGATAGCACCGTTAATTTACAACCTACAGCATCGGAGGGATGGTTGTTTACAGGTTGGGAAGGCGATTGTACTAGCGATGGTCAAGTGACGATCACAGCGAATAAAACTTGTCGTGCCATTTTCATTACCCAATCCGCAGCACAAGCTAACGTTAAATTTTCCGTAGGCATTCGTGTTGGTAATGGTGTAGTACAATCTGATTCTGGATTGAATTGTCACAATAACGTGGGACTGTGTGCGGGTGATTACGCGCCGAATACAATTATAAATATCGTAGCGATACCTGATGCAGCGTATGTTTTTTCTGGTTGGATGGGTGATTGTGTTCACGCGGGAAATAGCACCAGCCACAGTTTACAATTAACTAAACCAGAAACACATTGTATGGCAGATTTTAAAATACCATTACCTTCTATACTACCTGCTCAACCTAACATTCCCCATGAGCCAGAACCGCCAACTGAAATCAATAAACCTGAAGTAGACACATCTGAAGAAGTGGATACACCTGAAGTAGATGCGTCTACAGAAACACCTAAGATAATATGTCTTACAGAGGGACGTTTAAATTATGCGTGTGATGCTGAGGGGCAAACCGTGCAAAAATTAACCATATTAGCAACTGGCAGTATCAGCAACACCATAATCGAAGGTGAAATTGACAATCAAGGTTGGGTATCCAGTAGTACAGTCAAATCAACAGGTAAAATTTCTGGTGGGATTTTGACTGGTCAAACCATCGTTGAAGAAGGTGGCGTATTGGAAAATATTACCCTAAGAGGTGATTTAATTGATGGCGGTACATTACGTGGCGACATTCGCAATGAAAGTTCTGTTAGCGGCATCATTCAAAATGTACACTTGGCGCCTAAGAGTAAAATTACTGGTGGCTATATCGCAGGCACAATCAATGGTGATGCAAATTCAACTTGTCGCCCGACAGCACGTTTAGAAAATTTAGTTGTATTAGCTGAAACTGTATTAAATCACGTTGTGATTGGTGAAGCAGTAAAATTTGCACATGGCGTTGAATTTGGTGATTGCGTAATCGTTGCTGATGGTAAAGTTTACCGTCCAGATCAAGATAAAATGGATGAAAACGGCATAATCCACCTAGCCAAAAATTCTTACGTGAGCAATGGTGAATTAAACGGCAATTTTATTGGTAATAAGGACGGTTTGCCGCTACTGGAAAATGTCACTATTGGAAAAAATAGCACAGTCGATAATGTGATTTTAGGTCATGACATTGTTAATCTTGGTGAAGTGACTAATTTTGAATTACGCGGTATTCATTTTACAGGTGGTACAATTGGTGGTGAAATTAATGCGCTACGCGGCGGTACAATTAAAAATGTCACCTTGCAGCCCAATACCAAAATTAATGGTGGTAATTTTACCGGCAAAATTAAAGGCAATCCTGATGCACCTGCAACGATTAGTAATGGTTTTATTACGGCTAATGCGTGTATCAGCAATGTTATTTTAGCAGAAGGAACGGCTATTGCGGATGGTGCTTGTATTGGCGATAACGTTATTAATCAAGTATCTGAACAACAACATCAAGCCACACCCGAAATCGAAGCGATGTTACAAGTCAATCCAAATGGTCAATTGATAGGCACAGATGCGACTTTTGACCCGCGTGTTGCTATATGTGATATTCCGCGTACTAATAATACTTTATTATCCAAACGTGATGCAAAAAGTGTTGAATTACAAGCATATATTGGTGTTGATCCGATACATCAAGGTTTAGCGGGTGAGATGTTGATGGTTATGCGACATAATTTTAATGGTACGATTAGTGACATGATGAAATTACCAGATGACTCTTGGACTGAATGGCATGACGGTATGAATATTGTTGCTTTTCAAACTTTCGATGCGTTGCCAGCAGGTATTGATACGCTTGTTTTTAAAGGTGATTTTGGTAAAGTACGAGGTGAAATTATTGTATTTATGGGCTATCGTCTAACAGATGGTACGATAGTATACAACGGTGGTGAGCCATTACGTGTATTTATTGATACAACGCCTGACACATGCTTAGTATACGCAATTCACGATGAAGGTTTAAATGAAACGCAACCTGTGATTATTGACTTGAGTGTTGGTCTTGACGGTGATATGCGTTTGCTAGGTACAGAGCGCACTTTCTACGGCTACGATATTGAAGGTATGGAATTGCACCCGGATGATGATAATTTATTACTTGGTACCGCTGGTGACGACGCTAATATTTACGGCAAAGAGCAAGATGCCCATTTATATACTATCAATAAAACGACTGGGAAAATTAATAAAGTGGGGCAAATTGCTAGCAGTGATGGCAGTATTAAATTTGAACAAGTAGCCGGTATTGCCCTTCATCCAGTGACTAAACAGCTTTGGGGATGGGGCATTGTGAATAGTAAAAACAAATTTATGGCAATTATTCACATCGATCACACAACGGGCATAGCGCAAATTCACAAACAATTTGAGCATAATCAAGCCAATAACGTCACAGGTCTAACTTGGAGCTATGATGGTAAGGTAATGTTTATGTCTAGTGAGGATCGTTTATGGCGTTACAATCCAAACACGCAACAAATGAAAGTCACATGTGAAGGTATCAGCGACCAAGTTGTTAATTTCCTCAAGGCGCGTAATGACGTGGCACAACTCAAATTAATTGGCTATAAAAAAGGTGAAATCGAAGGTTTAGACATTCAGCCTAATGGTTGGTTATTGATTGGGATTGATTATCAGGCTTCAACTGCGAGTAGTATTGTTGCGTATGACGCAGAAACATGTCAGGTCAAGCAAATTCAAACTTTCCGCAATTCAGTATTTCATGATTTAGAATCGGTAGTTTGGCCAACTAAGGCATGTAATGATCAGTCTTGGCTAAATGAAGACCCTTGCGCGGAGTTTAATAAATAAGGTGTTCGACATGTAGATTTTGGGAGTTAGAGAGAATTTTTCCTCTATCTCCTTGTTCTACGCAAAATTTAGGTGGACGCGAGTGCGTCCTACTCAATTTGTATACTGGATTTCAATGCGAAATCCTGACTAATGGTGAAATCCGTTTAAAGTATTACTTTTTATGCCGAATATTTATTTTATACCAAGGGAGGAGAATAACAACTACTACGGAATCCACTATATCTGTTTTCATCAAACTTCCCTTTGAAAATACTCATACCTTTTAGTTTAGTCTCTAAAATGAGAATTGCTGCTTAGGACAGTTTTTGAAAATTTGGGAATTGCTACATTAAAATCATCACTTTAAATTACGCCAGTGATGACCATAATCAATTTATCTGTCATCATCTCCAAAAAAATCGCATGTCTCAATTTAATGGCTATACTTTTCAACAACTTTTTGAATTCAACACGTTAAAAGCGTTTGATGAGCAATTTTTAAATACCTTAACAGCAGAGCAAAAACAAAAATTATTAGCCTATCGTCAACAACAACCCTTTTCCAATATTGAAATCAGTGAATTATTAATTCAATGCGCACCCGTGCTAGAGCGGTTTATTGCCGAATTATTTGATATTGAATTTGAGTTAGCCCAATTAAAAGGCGAAATTGAGTACAATCAACCGATTTTAGAATTTAAAAAATGGTTTGTATTACGCCGTGCGCGACGCAGATTAAACAAAAAAGAGCAATTAACCGATTTTGAGCAACTCGATCAATGGTTAGCATCCAAACTAGTTTATGACTGCGAAGACAAAGAGTTAGCCATAGCTAAATTAGGTTTACACTACTTATCTAATAAATCCGCATATCAGGATGAAATTGAACAATTAACGCAATGGTGCATCCAAGCAATTAAACAAAATCGAGTCGAAGTTACACAATGGATCAGCTTTAAATTACCGCAACAAATCGATCCACAAAATTTAATCTCTTTAATTCAATCTAAAACACATTGTCAACAAGCACCAAAATATTGTCCGCGTATTGGTTTTAATTTAACGGATATTGGTATGAATTTACGCGAAGTGCAAGGCGAAATTAACTATTGCTTATATTGCCACGAGCATGATGGCGACTCATGTTCCAAGGGTTTTTTAATGAAAAAAGGTGATGCTGAGTCTGGTTTTCGCCAAGATGCGTTACACAATATATTGATAGGTTGCCCTTTGGGTGAAAAAATTTCTGAAATGCACGTATTAAAGCGCGATGGTTTTAATTTAGCTGCATTAGCGATGATTATGATAGATAATCCAATGTGTCCAGCAACGGGGCATCGAATTTGTAATGATTGTATGAAAGCCTGCGTTTATCAAAAACAAACCCCTGTCAATATCCCACAAATTGAAAGCCGCGTATTAAAAGACATATTGCATTTACCGTATGGTGTTGAAATTTATGATTTATTAACTCGTTGGAATCCATTACGTCAAAAACAATTTTTACCTAAGCCCTACAATGGATTAAAAGTGCTAATTGCAGGACAAGGACCAGCAGGTTTTACGCTTGCACATCATTTATTAATGGAAGGTTTTGCTGTTGTTGGTGTGGATGGATTAAAAATTGAACCATTGCCACAAACATTATTAGACCAACCGATTAAAAATTATGCTGAAATTGAAGAAGAATTAAGTAAACGCATTATTTTAGGTTTTGGTGGTGTAATTGAATATGGTATTACAGTACGCTGGGATAAAAATTACCTAAAATTAATTTATCTTAACTTATTACGTCGATCACATTATCAAGTTTTTGGCAATGTGCGTTTTGGTGGTACGATAACGGTAGAAGATGCGTGGCATTTAGGATTTGATCATTTAGCGGTTGCGGTGGGCGCGGGACTACCTCAAGCATTACCAATTGAAAATAGTCTAGCAACAGGTATGCGTCAAGCAAATGATTTTTTAATGGCATTACAATTAACTGGTGCTGCTAAAAGCGATAGTTTAGCTAATCTACAAATTCGTTTACCTGCGGTAGTAATCGGTGGTGGTTTGACTGCAATTGATACAGCTACCGAAGTGCAAGCTTACTATCTTGTTCAAATTGAAAAAGTTGCAAAACGTTATGCTAAATTAGCTAAAATGGGTCTAACCGATCAAATTTGGCAACAATTGACAGCAACCGAGCAGGAAATTTTGCAAACATTTCTGAGCCACGCACAACAATTAGAACAATTAAAACAGCAAGCAGCACAAACAGGCATCGAGCCAGATACTCAAAATTTAATTCATCAATGGGGTGGAGTAACGATTATTTATCGGCGTAATTTGCAGCAATCACCTGCTTATGTGCATAATCATGAGGAGGTAGAGCAAGCTTTGCAGGAAGGCATTTATTACGCGCAAGGTTTTGAACCAAAAGCAGTAAAAGTAGATGCGGAAGGTTATGCAGTGGGTTTAATTTGCATTAAACAGGGCGAAGAGGTTACTTTTGCAGCAAATACAATTTTAGTTGCCACTGGTGCAAAGACAAATGTTGCTTATGAGTTTGAGCATCGTGGTACATTTGAGCGGGTTGGTTTTGAATATCAAGCCTATCAATGGAAAGCTGGCATATTGCAAAAAGCATCCGCTGTAATCAATTGTAAAACAAAAGATTTTGGTGCATTTACTTCTTATCAAAAACAACAACATTACGTCACTTTTTTAGGTGATACTCATCCCGCGTTTCACGGTAATGTGGTAAAAGCAATTGCTTCTGCACAAAAGATATACCCGCATATTGTTAAAGTGTTAGCAGATAAAAAAGTACAAAAAACTGATTTAGAAGCTGAATATCAACAATTTAAGGCAAAAATGCAAGATTTATTGACTGCTAAAATTCATTCAATTCAATCATTAGATGAAAATGTATTGCGTATTCAGATTTACGCGCCAATGGCGGTGCAGAAATTTTCCGCAGGGCAATTTTTTCGTATTCAAAATTTTGAAACTGATGCGCCGACGGTGGATGATACTAAATTGCAAATGGAAGCAACTGCTGTTTTAGGCGCAGGTGTAGATAAACAAAATAATTTATTGCAACTTATTATTATTACAAAAGGAACGAGTTCGCGTTTATGTAGTCAGTTACAGGTGGGGCAGCGCGTCGCATTGATGGGACCAACGGGTACAAAAACTAAAATTACTGACAGTAATGAAACAATTTTATTTATTGGTGGACAATTAGCTATTCCAGAAATTTTGTCAGTTGGTAATGCTTTAAAAAATAAAGGAAATAAAGTTATTTATTTAGCAACTTTTGAGCATGAAAAACAAATTTTTTGTTATGAAGAATTACTTGATGCGACTGATCAAATTATTTGGCTAATTCAGCAAGGAAATATGGCTAATACGCTACGTCTGCAAGATAAAATATCGAGTATGGATATAAAAACAGTTTTATTGCATCATAATGAATTATCATCCGTATCGAGAGTAATTGTGCTCGGTGGGGCGAATTTAGTCAGTTTAGTACAAAATTTACGGAAAAATGAATTAAAAGAGTATTTTGGTAATAATATACAATTTTCTGCTTCGACATTCAGCACGATGCAGTGCATGTTAAAAGGCGTTTGTGCGCAGTGTTTACAGTGGCAAATTGATCCTACGACAGGGAAACGTACCAAAGCAGTATTTGCCTGTTCATGGCAGCAGCAACCAATAGAATTAATTGATGCGCCAAATTTAACTGAACGTTTACGACAAAATCGCGTCTTAGAAATCGTTAATGCGACATGGTTGGATCACTTACTTGCTCAGTAAACCAATGTTGCCATCAACTATTTTTTTAGATTTTACCAGTCATTATTTTGATAATGCTATAATCAGCTTGCAGATTGTGTAGACAAAGCAAGCCTGACACATTAAAACGTTATATCATGCTTTGACTAATCTATCGTACTTTCTCTGAATTAATAAAAATAGTATTTGACAAATGCCATACCGTGTTGCTTATGGTATCATTTATGGGTAAAGCATCAGTGCAGTAGGGATTTAAAAGCAATGGCTATCATTGATACGGAACAAGTTGTAATTCGCATTGTGTTCGACGGAGCACCTTTATCTGGTAAAACAACGACTGTTTATGCACTAAGAGATGCTTTAGCACCAGCAGCGACCGTTTTTCCTAACGATGCTAATAACAATTTGTATTTTTTTGACTGGCTGGAGTACAAAGGCGGTCAATTTCAGCAAAAACCAATCACCTGTCAAATTTTAAGTACGCCTAGTCGGACTGATTTACGCGCACATCGTGAATATTTGCTTAGTAGTGCGGATGTTGTTGTTTTTGTAGTTGATGCGGCAGATAGCGATCAGCAAGTAGCGTTAAAATATTATGCGGAAATGCGTGATATTCAAGAACAGCAAGGTTTCAAGCTTTTATTATTAGCGAATAAACAGGATCAAGATCAGGTTAATGATATGTCACATTTGTATGAATCTGATGACATTAAAATCATTCAGGCATCTGCTTTAAAGAATCGTGGTATACGAGAAGCTTTTGTATTATCAGTTCGTTTAGCGTCCGAGCGTTTAGAAAATTTAATAGCCCAAGATTTACATACAAACCGATTACCTCAGGAAACATCTCCACAGACTTTATTAGAATCCTTACAGCAATTTGCTAACAATGATGTGATGTTGACAGACAGTGAATTAGAAAAGCTTGCAGATTTAGATAAACAGCCAATTTTAGATGATGTTACCTCTTCCTCTCTGTCAACTCCACAGCTTATTGATACACAAATAGAGGCATTAGCTGATTTAGATGATGATGCTATTTTTCCTGATGACATAGCAAATTTTAATGGGTCTATTCCACAGCCTTTGAAGGACAACGGTGAAGTTGCGGAATTTGATGAATCGGATTCAAATCTTGAATTTTTAGAAGATGATGATGAAATTGCGGAATTTGATGAATCGGATTCAAATCTTGAATTTTTAGAAGATGATGATGA
>CAYMCP010000083.1:0-13860 GCA_964388965.1 uncultured Thiotrichaceae bacterium
TTCTTATCAAAAGATTGGCTACTTAACCTAGATTTCAAATCGGTTCTATAGATTTTCTACTTACACCGTTTAAAAACATCTTGACAGAAATTGCACGTTTAATTTCACGAGGATCGCCATTATCAATTAATTCATCAAGATTCATCTTATTTCTCCAAAATTATTGTTAATAATGAAATATTATAGGTCATTTTTTAGCTATAAAAAAGTATGTTTCAAAAATTATCACTATAGGGTAATTAATGAAATACTATATTTTATAGTGTGTTGTTTGCTGGGTTATAAGATTTTCGGGATTTATAGATTGTCAGCCTCGTTCCCAAGTGCTGATGCTGTAAAGGAACTTCATTTTTGACCTCGTTCCCAAGTGCCACTTGGGGATGCCGTCTTGAATGATATACCTCAAACTGTGCGTGATAAAGCAACTGAAAACAGTGACATGGAAAAAATTATATGCAATTTATTATTGAGTTACCAGATGAATTAGGACAAAAATTATTACAACAAGCTGATGTACAGAAAATTGTGCAAGAAGCCATTGAAAAAGTATTATCAGAAAAACCGCGACTATTAACGGATATTGCTAAAGATTTACCTGAAATCACATGTTTTAAGGGAAAAGACCCGTTGGAAATGCAAAAGGCATTGCGTGATGAATGGTATTAAGTATCTATTGGATACCAATATTATTCTCGAATTACTGACACTGGATAAAAAATTAGCAGCGAAGTTATAGGCTCTATGAACAAAAACCAAATCATCACGACATTAAAAACCCATCAATCCCAACTTAAACAATTTGGCGTGGTGCGTTTAGCGTTGTTTGGCTCAGTAGCGCGTAATGAAGCCACTGAAAATAGTGATATTGATTTATTAGTCACCTTTACCCAAAAAACAGCCGCAAATTATTTTGATCTGCAATTTTATTTAGAAGATTTGCTGGGCTATCCTGTTGATTTAGTAACAGATAAAGCTTTGCGTAAAGAATTGCGTCCCTACATAGAAAAAGAATTGATTGATGCCGTACATTCCATTTAGTAAACCATTTATTATTGGCAAAGAATTATTCATTTACAAAACCAGTAAATTATTTTGAATTGCAAATAACCACAACTGGGGAAATACACATGTTACAAACGATTGAAGCAATCTACGAACCAACAAAAGGGGTCGTATTTAAAGAACCTATTCCTGTGACCCAATCAACCAAGGTTTTAGTCACTTTTATTGAATCTTATCAATCTTCATCAATAGAAAAAGGTTCATCACGAGCATTATTAAACGTGCTAAAAAAACACGCATTGCCAAAATCAGCGCAATCGACTGATGAAGAAATTGAGCTGCATATTCAAGAAGTCGCCCAAAGCTGGGAGTCATAAAATGTAATTTACCTAGATACTTGCCTTGTTATCTATTTAATTGAAAACATAGTATTTTTCTCCAATAATTGAACAGCATATTTTGAGTACTGAAGCCGCTAAATTTGCAATCAGCCCACTGGTCATGACAGAAGCTTTAGTCATGCCATTTCGTAAAAATAATAATTTACTCATTGAGAAATATAAAGATTTTTTTAACAATATTGAAATGTTACCCATGCCAGAGGTAATTTTTATACAAACTGCACAATTGCGTGCAGCATACCCTAATTTAAAAACACCAGACGCATTACACTTTTCAACTGCACAATATCACAAATGTAGCGCATTTTGGACATGCGACTCTCGCTTGCAACGTATAGCGGAACATTATGTCGTTGATATTTGCAATCAAAAGAGTTAATTGATGTGACGTGATAGGATTGGATAATGATATACTGCGGGATGTGGTGCAAACTGAATATACTTAAATTATTACAGACTTTAGAAGAATTGATTGATGCCGTACATTCCATTTAGTAAACCATTTATTATTGGCAAAGAATTATTTTACATTGCCCAAGCTGTTATTAAAGGACGTTTATCTGGAGACGCTTACTACAGCCGCCAATGTGAGCAGTGGTTACAAACTTATCACGGTTGCCAGCGTGCGCTATTAACTCATTCTTGCACGGCTGCGCTTGAGATGTCAGCTATTTTGTGTGATATTCAAGCAGGCGATGAAGTGATTATGCCATCTTTTACGTTTGTTTCTACGGCAAATGCTTTTGTGTTGCGTGGAGCTGTGCCTGTATTTGTTGATATTCGTCCTGATACGCTCAACTTAGACGAAACCCAGCTACAAACCGCAATCACACCCAAAACCAAAGCGATTGTTCCTGTTCACTATGCGGGTGTTGCTTGCGAAATGAATGATATTATGCAAATCGCACAACAGCATCAACTTTATGTGATAGAAGATGCTGCACAAGCTATTTTATCGGATTATCAAAACAAAAAATTAGGTGCGATTGGACATTTAGGCTGCCTTAGTTTTCATGAGACTAAAAATGTGATTAGCGGTGAAGGCGGAGCTTTACTGATTAATGACAAAAATTTAGTTGAACGTGCCGAAATTATCCGCGAAAAAGGCACCAATCGTAGCCAATTTTTTCGTGGTGAAGTGGACAAATATACTTGGGTTGACATAGGCTCATCTTATTTGCCGAGCGAATTAGTAGCGGCTTTTTTATACGCTCAATTAGAACATGCCGAAAAAATCACCAACAATCGCAGCCAAATTTGCAAACGTTATTACCAATTATTAGAACCATTGCAGCAATTAGGACATGTGAGATTGCCGCCACAAATTGGCAACGGACATATTTTTTACCTCATCACTCAATCTTTACAACAACGCAGTGAATTAATTGCTTTTTTAAAGCAACGTGGGATTAATGCAGTATTTCACTACGTTCCGCTACACAATTCCCCCGCAGGCCAACGCTATAGCCGTACTGTTGGTCATTTGCCAGTTACTCATCAAATCAGCGATACTTTATTACGTCTCCCGCTCTACTACGACATGCAAGCCGATGAAATTACAGCCGTTATTGAGGCATTGTTTGCGTTTTATGGGGAGTGATTTTGTTGTATGCTATACTATAAATCAAGTGTTTCATGTTTCATATTATTTTGCCATAGAAAATTGGGGGAAATAAATGTCATCGACTATTTCAATACAAATAAATCAAGATTTATATGAACACGCAAAGCAAGATGCCATATTAGAACATCGCACTATTGAAGGACAAATTGAGTATTGGGCAGAAATTGGGCGTGCGGCAATTGATAATCCAGATTTACCGATTGGTTTTATCGCAGAGTCGTTGGCTTCAATGCGTGAACCGCGGGAAAATGCGTTACCATTCAAACCAAGAAGTCGTGATAAATGATCTGGGAGGTTAAACAAACCCGTCGATTTGTTAGGCAGTATAAAAAACTTCACGATAATATTGTCAAAGATGTTGATGATGCGGTTGAGAGAATTCAGCACAATCCTGAGCTGGGGGAACAAAAAGTAGGTGATTTGGCTACATTACGCGTATTCAAATTTCGTAGTAACGGACAGCTATATTTACTTGGATATACGCTTGATGAAAGCGTTTATTTAATTTATCTTGAGTCGGTAGGTTCGCATGAAAATTTTTATCGTGATTTAAAACGCAACCTTTAGCGCAGTTAATGGTGCAGACATTGATCTCGTTCTCAAGTGCCACTTGGGGATGCCGTCTTGACTGCGTTGCGGTCTGTTACAAAAACCACCTATTATTTTGAATTGCAATTAATCTGGTAAAAATGAATTCATTTTGTATTATAATAACGGATTTTTAAAATAATTTGGAGCAATTACAGTCAGATTTGTTTCAGATATTGGGGAACTACCAATTAAAATGCTAAAAACTTACGAAGCAATCCTTAATCATGGTCAAATACAATGGTTGTATGAACAGCCAAACATTGAAAACGCACGTATTATTGTGACTGTCATAGAAGAATTTAAACCGCACACTAAGCGTCAACCGTCTGTATCTATTGCAGGAAAAGCCAAAACGATTGCTGATATTATCAGTCCCATCACTGATAAAGAGGATTGGGAATGTCTGAAATGATTGTGCTAGATACGCACATTTGGTTTTGGTGGATTAACAAAGAACATCATCGCTTTTCCGCCTCTTGGTTGACGCGAATTGAAAACGCCGATAAAGTTGTTGTTTCGCCTGTGTCGTGTTTTGAGATTGCCCTTGCTAATCAACGTGGTAGATTGACATTATCTTGTGATGCTAATGATTGGTTGTATGATGCACTCACTCCATCAGGTGTTGAACTTCTACCCATAACTGCGGAGATTGCGACACGAGCAGTTTCATTATCGCCGATTCACAAAGACCCTTTTGATAGAATTATTATTGCCAGTGCGCTTGAACATAATGCGCAACTCGCCAGTGTTGATGGCAATTTTTTGCTTTATGCAGAGCTTCGGTTAAATTTAATGCAAACATAACTTTTTCCTCGTTTTTAAGTGCCACTTGGGGATGCCGCTTTGACCGCGTCGCGGTCTGTCATAAAAGCCACGCATAGAAATGAAGAAAGGAAACAATGGGACGTAACCGTTACAAAACCAGCAAATTATTACGTTATTACCTTAGTTGATAAAGAAAAATAATGAAGGGGATTTAAAGATGTACGCAGTTGAATTTGAAACACAAAATAAGGGTAAATATATCGAATTGCCTTTTATATTGCCTGAAAAAGAACCGATCAATATTCGTGTCATTTTAATCAGTGAGCAACCCATTGAAAACAAGATTACAACAAAGCGTGGTAATCTCAGTCAATTAACTAAGTTTTCAAAAGGCAAAAAGATAATGGAATTTTGCCGCGAAGATGCTTATTACAATGAAATTTAAGTGTGTTTTTCTCGATACAAATGCACTGATCTATCACACGTTTGAAAATTTTGATTCTGAAAAACATATACACGTAAAAAAAGAAATGATTAAAATTTATTAATTATTTTTACCAAAAAACTGGGAGAAGCACACATATTACAAACGATTGAGGCAATCTACGACCCAACAAAAGGAGTTGTATTTAAAGAACCTATTCATGTGACCCAATCAACCAAGGTTTTAGTCACTTTTATTGAATTTTATCAATCTTCATCAATAGAAAAAGGTTCATCACGAGCATTATTAAACGTGCTAAAAAAACACGCATTGCCAAAATCAGCGCAATCGACTGATGAAGAAATTGAGCTGCATATTCAAGAAGTCGCCCAAAGCTGGGAGTCATAAAATGTAATTTACCTAGATACTTGCCTTGTTATCTATTTAATTGAAAACATAGTATTTTTCTCCAATAATTGAACAGCATATTTTGAGTACTGAAGCCGCTAAATTTGCAATCAGTCCGCTGGTCATGACGGAAACTTTAGTCATGCCATTTCGTAAAAATAATAATTTATTCATTAGTTGATAAAGAAAAATAATGAGGAGGATTTAAAGATGTATGCAGTTGAATTTGAAACCACTGTAGAAAATAAAAGAGTTGCTATACCGCAACAATACAACTTAGACAATCAAAAAGTGCGAGTCATTATTTTAACTGATGCGCCAATGGTAAAACCAGCAAATAAATTAATTGATATTATTGCCAGTGCTATGAGTAAATAAGCAACAACGCCTTATTTTTTATATTTATTGGTTAGCTGATTATTGAGAATTGAGAATTATTGTCGAGTATTTGCTAAAGTATCTTTCCTAATTCATAATTCCAAGTTCATCACTATTAAATCAAGGTTACATTTATGCGTACAACTCGTTTCTTATTGTCCACTTTAAAGGAAACTCCAACTGATGCCGAAATTGTCAGCCATCAACTCATGTTACGTGCAGGTTTGATTCGTAGATTAGCTGCCGGTCTGTACACATGGCTGCCACTTGGTTTAAGAGTATTACGCAAAGTAGAAAATATTGTCCGTGATGAAATGGATAAATCAGGCGCACAAGAAGTTTTAATGCCAGCAATACAACCAGCAGAGCTATGGCAAGAATCAGGACGTTGGGAGCAATATGGGCCTGAATTATTGCGGATGAATGACCGTCATGAGCGGGAATTTTGTTTTGGTCCAACTCATGAAGAAATTATTACCGATTTAATTCGTCGAGAAATTCGCAGTTATAAGCAATTACCCGCTAATTTCTACCAAATTCAAACTAAATTCCGTGACGAAATTCGTCCACGTTTCGGCATCATGCGCGCGCGTGAATTTTTAATGAAAGATGCGTATTCTTTCCATCTGGAGCAAAGCTCATTACAAGAAACGTATGATGTCATGTTTCAAACTTATAGCAATATTTTCAATCGGTTAGGCTTAAAGTTTCGCGCCGTATTAGCAGATACTGGCAATATTGGTGGCAGTGCCTCGCATGAATTTCATGTTTTAGCGGATTCGGGAGAAGATGCAATTGCTTATAGCAATGCTAGTCAATATGCAGCAAATGTTGAATTAGCAGAAGCTTTAGCATCAGGGGGTGAGCGTTCAGCACCTCAATCAAAATTAAGTGCGGCAGTTGGTACACCAGACCGACATACAATTGAAGAAGTAAGTAAATATCTTAATGTTAAACCAAACCAAATTATCAAAACTTTAATTGTCAAAGGTGCAGAAACTAATCTTGTTGCATTAGTCATACGAGGCGATCATACATTAAATGCAATTAAAGCAGAAAAATTAGCAGAGGTTGCAGAACCTTTCACTTTTGCGACACCAGAGGAAATTAAAGCAAGTATTGGTTGCGGAATTGGCTCAATTGGACCTGTTGGTTTGCATATTCCAGTGATTGCAGACCACAGTGCAGCTCATCTAGTGGATTTTGTTTGTGGCGCAAATAAAGATGGTCAACATTTGGTGGATGTCAATTGGGGGCGGGATTTACCTGAGCCAAAAATAGCAGATATTCGTAATGTTGAAACAGGTGATCCTAGTCCCGACGGTAAAGGTAAGCTAGAAATTGCACGCGGCATCGAGGTTGGTCATATTTTTCAGCTTGGCAAGAAATATAGTCAGGCGATGCAAGCCACTGTTTTAGATGAAAAAGGACAATCTGTCGTATTGACTATGGGATGTTATGGAATTGGTGTTTCCCGTTTAGTAGCCGCAGCAATTGAGCAAAATCATGATGAGCGCGGTATTATTTGGCCACAGGCAATTTCGCCATTTAGCCTTGTCATTTTGCCAATGAATATGCACAAATCTCAACGAGTGCTTGAAGCGGCTGAAAATATGTACAACACTTTAACTAATCTTGGTATTGACGTACTACTTGACGACCGTAAAGAGCGTGCTGGTGTCATGTTCGCGGATATGGAATTAATTGGTATTCCACATCGTTTGATTATCGGTGAAAAGGGTTTAGATCAGGGTTTTATGGAATATCAAAATCGTCAAGCAAAAGAAAGTACGCAAAATATTCCATTGGATGAAATTGTGTATTTTTTACAAGAAAAACTTGCCGGTTAAAATAAATAATTATCAATGAATTAGAGTAACCGCATTTAAAATTAATTTTCTTTGATGCGATTACGCTAGTAAATTATTAATTATCGTTTCCTCGTCCCAATGGTCTCCGTTGGGAGGCAGCAAGGATGCTCTGCGTCCTGATTTATTGTGGGTTGCAGATACAGAGTAAAATTTTTATGTGAACTGCGTAACGCCTAAATAGTTAAAAGCTTTTCCATTTCATCATAAAATCTCTCAATATCATCAACCACAATCATATCGTTATCTTTTCTTTGATTATCGAAAACAAACAATTCAGCCGTTTGTAAGTTACTAGTTTTTATAACAACTTTTTTTCGATAATTATTTTTTTACAGGCGGCTTGAAGCAAAAGATCAATTGCATTTTCTAAAATTGAGAAAAAATATTGAAAATATGTCATCTAATGTTTCGATATATGCGATGTTTTGCATAACGAAACAGAGCAAAATATGGGAGAGCGAAGAGCAATGCGCGAACCGCTTGGGATTAGATAAAAATTTTCTAACATCTTTTGTAACCAAGTTTTAGTTTGATTTGATTTCTCAGCAAGCACTTTAACCAAAATGACTGAAATATTATCATTTCCACCTCTATCATTAGCAGCATCTATTAAATATTGTGTGGCAAAAGATAAATTATGTTGATACTCAGTTAAAATATTATAAATTTCAATATCATCTAACATATCGTTTAAACCATCAGAACATAATAAATAAATGTCATTCGCCAATACAAATTGTTCTTGTAGGTCTACATTCACGGTTTTGCTAACGCCTAGAGCACGAGTAACTAAATTACGATTTGGTGAATGGCGTGCTTGTTCTGGCGTGTAATAACCACAATCGATTAAATCTTGTGATACAGAATGGTCTTTAGTCAAAGGCTTAAATTCGTGGTATCGTAGGCGATATAAACGTGAATCACCAACATGAGCAATAAAAACCGTATCGTCACGAAATAAAGCGGCAACAATAGTTGTCCCCATACCACGATATTGCGGTTGCAACTCCGCCGCAGAAAAAATGGACTGATTCGCCTTTACTATCGCTTGCTCTAATTGTAAACCAGTATGCGGGTTGTGTTCTAATTCAGCCAATTCAGTTAAACTAGACATAACGGTTTGTACTGCGATTTCACTGGCAACCTCGCCTGCTTGATAGCCTCCCATACCGTCCGCTAATACTACCAAGCCTTGTGTTTCATCACAGCTCAAACAATCTTCATTATGGGGTCTAACCAAGCCTGTATCAGAAAGACAACTTATTTCTAGGCGCATATTCAGCCTCATTACTACAATCACGCAACGCTTGAGCAAACTGCACCCCAGTCTGAAACCGTGCCTGCGGACTTTTTGCTAATGCAGTATCTATGATGTGTTTTAAATGGATAGGAATGTCTGCACGTATTTGAGTAATATCAGGATGTAATTCATTAGCAATTTTAAACATCAAGCTTGCCATTGAATCTGCTTGAAACGGCAATTTTCCTGTTAATAACTGATATAACATAATTCCTAATGAAAATAAATCAGTACGTCCATCTATTTTTTTACCTGCTAATTGCTCTGGAGACATGTAAGATGGCGTACCTAAAATTACTCCTGTTTTGGTTTTATGCGTATCCGTAATACGTGCAATGCCAAAATCGGTTATTTTAATCTGATTTGTTGCAGGATTGTACATTATATTAGCAGGTTTAATATCTCGATGTATTACCTGATGTTGGTGCGCGTAGTCTAATGCACTGGCAATGCGCCCTACAATTTCCAACACCATATTGATAGATAACAAATTTTCTTGACGTGAATAGGGAACGAGATTACCACCTTTAAAAAATTCCATCGCAATATAAGCTAAATCTTGTTCACCACCTGCGTCGTAGATACGAATAATGTCTTTATGATATAAACGTCCTGCGGCACTGGCTTCACGAAAAAAACGAATAATCGTCTCTTGCAAATCATTTGCATCAAATTCTTCAAACAATGATAATGTTTTAATCGCTACCAAGCGGTCAAGTTTAGTGTCACGTCCCAAATATACGACACCCATCGCGCCTTTACCTAGCTGTCGCTCGATCTGATAACGACCAATGCTTGGTTTTTGGTTACTACTGTCTAAGTTCGTTAATTGATGCAATGGCAATTTGGGTAGACTAACACGTTGTAAACGCTCTAAACGTTGTTGTGCATCACGGAAATTTATACTATGCGTTAAAATATAACGATAAACTGTCATTGCCCGTCTAACTTGTTGTTTTATTTCGCAATCTAACGCTAAATTATATAACAAACCTAAAATAGCCTCATCTGGTGGACATAATCGGAATTTTTCAAAGGCTAAATCTAAATATCCTTGTCCCTGAAATGCTAAACCTAATAAACGATTGTTTTCAACGGCATCAGGTCGTAAGCGTACCGCATCTTGATAAGTTTCTGCTAAATATTTCAAGCGCAACGCAAAATGTGTTATTAAAATAAACAAAATTGGTAGAACGATGTGTAATATTACACCGTAAACGAGCAAACTAACATAAATTATCCACAACACAGCAAGCCATATTGCTGAAATCAACAACTTATTTTTTAAATATGGATATAGTAACAATAAATATAAAAAACTACTAAAAAACAAAATACTTTCTAAATAGTTTGTCCATTGGTGCGTTTGTAGGTATTGTTGATTAAAAACGCTATTTAAAATCTTTGCCGTGTGCAATAAAGTTGATTTTTCAGTCATATTAGCGAGCAAAACGATTTTATTTTGATAAGTTTGTGGTTTTTTTTGTAATGCGTCTAAAAAGCTTTCAACAGTTAGATTTGGTGGACTGATTGCGCTGAAATGTGCTGGTATTTGATAATCAAGTTGTTTTAATATTGTTATAGCAAAATCATCCAATTTATCTAAATGGGCAATCGGGTGTCTATATTGACTAAAAATTGCCTGTATTGTTTTATCTGAGTACTCACCCAATATGATATTATCAAATTCTGCTAATGCTTCGCTCAGACGCGCATCGCCACTCATTTCATAACTTAATTGACTTAATCTATCTTGTAATTGCAGTAATTCATCGAGTGTTCTATCGGGTTCAAAGCTATTTTGATAAAATTGCTGTAATTGAAATAAAATTGCTTGATCGGTAGCTATTCGTGCGCGAATTTCTTGGCTATCATTAATCATCTGTTGCAATTGTTTTAAATATCCAGGTAAAGCGACTAATTTTGATTGCTGATAATATATCAATAAAGCGTCAATTTGTGCTTGTACAGGATTAGGTTGCGGTTGTGATAAATCTACGTGTAACGCAAGCAATTTAGCATGAGGTGCAATTTTTTTAATGAATTTTGCATAATGTAAACGATTGATCGGATACTCGCGTAACGCCGTTTGAGTTTTATCATCTACAACAATAATCGCTAATTGGGGATGCAAAGGCTTTGCGATTTGATAGCTATGTTGTTGTAGAAACCATTGCTCAAACGGTTGTAATTTTTGATTTATTATCAATAATATTGTTGCAATACAAATTATCCATACAATATCATATTGCCAAAAATGTGTGGAAAAAATTTGATTTAAATTGTCTCCTAGCTGTTTTTTCATAGGAATATAGTCTAGTGAATGGTTTAAATCCGACGGAGCAGATTGTATGCCATTACCAAAAAATCAGTTTTCCTAATTCACGAATCGGTAAACATACTTAGTACAGTGTACCAAATAGTTACTTTTTGTTTAATTTACTAATAAAAATAAAATATAATTATTATTCAAATAGATTACGCAATGTTGAAAAATTATTTTACACATATCATTGATGATACGCTTATCAATCTTAGTCTTGAATTTATAAATAACACAGGTTATGTTTAGAATAGTACGATAACTGAATGAAGAGAATACGCATGGCAAAACCTTTACAGCTTATCAATGAAGATGGCTTGTTATTAACAGTACGTCTATTGCGTAAAAATGATGCGTATGGAGACGACGACGCATTTACTTATGACAAAGATGAACCTAGCCTAGAAGTCTTTGATGCGAGTGGATTTGAGGAAGAACCTGAAATTTATGGTTATTTTACTGGAATTCGTTTTACTGTAGGCGAGCTATTCGTTGAGCAAATCGAAGATGGAACAGCAATTAGCGAAAATTTTTCAATTTGGGGCATTTCTGAGTCTACTGTTGCTAT
This sequence comes from uncultured Thiotrichaceae bacterium, assembly GCA_964388965.1. Lineage (GTDB taxonomy): Bacteria > Pseudomonadota > Gammaproteobacteria > Beggiatoales > Beggiatoaceae > Albibeggiatoa. The sequence goes on from CAYMCP010000083.1 coordinate 11,656, forward strand.
TATGCAAAATTGGCTTGTTAAACAACTTTCTGAATTGGAAAAGGGATTTATAGATATTTCGTGGTTGGAAAAAACTAAGTTTACGCCAACACAACAAATATCAATGCCAAAAAAATCGCCCTATCATCCAAGTAATTTGTTTCGAGAAATTGAAAAAAGTTTAGATTTTGAAGAATTTGAAAACGAGTCAGAAGAAGATTTTGAGGAATATGAAAACGACGAAGATGATGATAGATACCACTTTGTATTGAAAGAACTCGATGCTGCATTACGCGCTTTAGATTTAGCTGAAACCGCTGATAATCAGTGGAAACAAGGACATGTTGAATTACGTTTATGTATTCTTGCCGCAAAAAAACAAATTCTTAAAGCAATTCAATTGACGCGTTACAGTTAAAAATAGTTAAAAACTTATCGTTTACCACATAAAACCTTACAAGTCTGAGGTGCAGCGAACGTGTGGGTTGTTAGCTATCTTTAATTTGTATATTTTTCGATGCGCTAAAAATTATTAATCTTTGGCGGTAATTTAAGCGATAAGTTGCTGGCAGACTTTTTGTGCTTGTCGCCAACGGTAGTTTTTTGCTAATTCATGCCATTGCATACCACCTTTACCACGTAATCGGATTAATCGGGCTTGCGAAACAGGTGCGAGAGAAAGATGATTGCATTGCTCCATAACTTGTAAAACCGCAGGACGATTATTACAAATCAATACCATATCACAACCTGCCTGCAACGCACTATTCACTCGCGCAGGCATATCGCTGATTACACTTGCACCTTCCATATTTAAATCGTCACTAAAAATGACTCCTTGAAAATGCAAATGTTGGCGCAGTACGTTTTGCATCCAATAGCGCGAAAATCCTGCTGGTTGATTATCTACTTGGCTATAAATTACGTGTGCTGGCATGATTGCAGTTAAACCTATTTTAATAAGATGTTGGAAAGGATATAAATCTGCTTGAATGTGTTTAAGTGGGCGACAATCAACGGGAATTTCATGATGTGAATCTGCGCTGACAGCACCATGTCCGGGAAAATGTTTACCCACTGAACCCATTCCAGCTTTTTTTAATCCTTTGACTAAAGCCTGAGCTAATACAGCTACTACTTGTTGATCTGAATGAAATGCACGATCACCAATGACCTCGCTAATTCCGATATTAACATCTAAAACAGGCGTAAAACTAAAATCTACACCAACAGCACGCAGCTCAGTCGCCAATAGCCAACCAATTTGTTCACTCCATTGTAATGCTTGATGTGGTGCGCAATCGTAATATTGTCCTAATTTTGCCATTGCTGGCAGCGTCGTGAAATGCTCACGAAATCGTTGTACTCGACCACCTTCATGATCAACTGAGATCAATAGCGATGGTTGACGAATTTGACGAATTTGTTGAGTAAGCAAAGATAATTGTTGAGGAGAGGTATAATTTCGAGTAAATAAAATCACACCGCCAATTAATGGGTGTTTTAATAATTGTTGCTCTTTTTCTGTGAGCGTAAGACCTTCGAGGTCTATCATTAGTGGACCAAGTGTCATGAGTGTCTTCAACTTAAAAAGCTGAATTTTACACGAAAAAGTCTTGTTAGTTTTAAATCTATCAGGAGTTAAATGTCGTAGGATGCTGATGCGTCCAATTGGGTGACAACGCGGTGCATTTGCAAAATACCAAGCCCAAGTAAACCTTGTCCAAAAACAAGCGATGTATAGAACCCATTTGAAATCTAAAAAATATGTTAAACTTTCAATTCACAATAAAAAGCCTGTCTATCCAAATCACCTGTTACATCCTATTCAATGCACCATCTCATTTAAGATTTTATAATTTTATCGTATTCTGCATGAGTGCCAATCCAAAACCAAAGTAGTCCATCTTCTATTTCTACAGCTAAGGCACGATACTGAATGCCAACACGTACAGAACGATAACGCTTAATTTGTTTGAAGTATGACGATGGACAGGGCTACCTCATTTGGGATTGGCGCAACGACAGTTCAATAACTTACGAGAGTAAAAAACGAAGGTTTGCTTTGTAAGTCATTGATTGCTCGTTTTCAAATTTTCATACGAGGTAGCCCTGCAAAACTGCTCGGTTATTGTTGCATTACCATCGAACTCAACGTAAACATGGCTTTTAATCCTTAACTTAATGGCATTGAGCCTTGCCCGTCCACCATAGAAAAGTCTAAAC
>CAYMCP010000084.1:0-13633 GCA_964388965.1 uncultured Thiotrichaceae bacterium
GCTTCTTATCAAAAGATTGGCTACTTAACCTAGATTTCAAATCGGTTCTATATGATATTGGGTGAATCAGTTTCAGCACATTGTAATGCGGGAGCAACCATATATGCTCTACCTTGAAGCCTGCTTCCCTTAGGAGAGACGCATTTTCTTCTGGGGTTCGGACAGCGACGTGTTCTGGAAACTGCTTGACAACGATGTTCTTGCTTTTCATCTTCTCCAAAAGGAACTCTGCGTTTGGTGTATGCACGTAAAATTTGCCGTTCGGTTTAAGACTTTTTCTGATGTTTCTCAGAATTTGTGCCCATTCTTCGTTGTAAACATGTTCCGAAAAATCCATTGCGAAACTTGCATCAAAGACATTGACGTGGTGCTGGCAGAATACCTCAATATCCGAGCAAACAAACTCCGCATTCTTGATAGATAGCCTTTCCTTTTTCTCATTTGCTGCTCTGATAAATGGCTCAGAAAAATCAACGCCTGTGTACGACTTGACTTTAGGAGCAATAAGCTCCATTAGCATTCCATCTCCACATGCGTAATCCGCGACTCTGAAAGTGCTATCTATCTTCATATAGGCGACTAACCTATGCAATCGCATGGGTGATTGTTTTTTGAATGACTCGACATATCCTTCATCATACAGTTGTTTCAATTGTTCTTGCGACTTCATCTATGCTCCCTCTGGTGCTAACGCCTGAGCTAAACCGATACCCACACCACCACAGATTAAAAATTAAACCGAAAAAAGCCGACGGCGGGTGATAGGCTTTCTTTGAATGTAGGCGTGACGCAGTTCAGATGAAAAATTTACTCTATATTTGCAACTCACAATAAATCAGCACGCAGAGCATCCTTGCAGCTTCCCAACGGAGACCATTGGGACGAAGGAATAAAATTTTTGTTTGAACTGCGTCACGCCTAATTTTTTTTAAAACAACCACTCAACTCAAGATGAAGTGGTTATCATTGCTCAATTCATCCAAAAATTTTTTAATTCTTTTAATCCGTAATCCTTCTCAAAAACAGTATAAGTATTTTTAACATGATGATTTTCAATGAATTCTACTAATAATTTTTGAAATGCAACAACTTGCTCCAACTGCGGTGCATGACCAACATTGTCCCAAATGACAAATTGAGCTTGCGGTAAAGCGATGACTGTTCTTTTTAAGGCTTCGCGCTCTACGATGGTATCTTGCGAACCCCACAGCACCAAAACAGGTAAGCGTAATTTGTCTAATTCGTCTTGCACCGACCACATCGTTAACGCATCGTAAAAACCAATTATCGCCTCTGATGACATCCGTGCTGCGTCGTCTAACAACAGCGTGAATAATTGTTGATCTGGATTCATGCTAGGCATCATCCGTGTGAGCACTTCTTGCAAACCAATACGATTTAAACTTAAAGTTTGCATGATATGTCGAAAATCAGAAGATTCTGTTAAATGTAAATGGGGAAATTGTGATTTTAAATGCGCCATACCTTCGGCTGGTACAGATGAAACTAACGTTAAAGTACGAGTTTTTTGCGGATAATTTAAGGCAAATTGCATCGCTACCGCACCACCTAGTGAATGTCCTACCAAATGCACCGCCGGCAAATTCAATGCTTGTACAAACTCATAAATATCCGTTGCTAACTGTTCAATTGTGTAACCACCAGTAGGTCGAGAAGTATCACCACAACCACGTAATTCTGGTGCATAAGCCTGATAATGTTTTGGTAAATGTTGTAATAAGGGTTGCCACCACCGCCATGAAGCAAAATTACCATGAATCAGCAATAACGTCCCTTTTGCTTGGTCTATAGCGGAATATTCGTAATGTATTTCAATGTGGGGCAATTGAACAAAAGGCATTATAACACCATTAAAGTACGTTCATGATTACTCAGTTCTGAGTATAAAGCATCTAGTTGGGATTTGTTGTGCGCAACGATATTCACTGTTATCGCTACATAATTACCTTTTTTACTTTCACGTAATGTTATTGCACCTTCTCCCAAGTCGGGGCAATGTTTACGCACGATTTCAACGACGAATAAATCAAAATCAGTATTAGCTTTCCCCATGACTTTTAACATAAAATCACAGGGAAATTCGAGTAAAGTATCATCGGATTTCATGGGCACGCAAAGATTGTTTATAAGCTTGGAATAAATCCCACGCTTGTTGCCAGAGTGTTCCTACTCGACCGTTACCAACAGGTTTATTATCTAATTTAATCACTGGTAAAATTTCACGAGTCGAGCTAGTCAGCCAAATTTCATCAGCACTGCGCAATGTTGTTTCTGTGATTTGTGTCTCTTCACAAGCTAAATTAGCTACTTGCATAGATTCAATAATCAAATCGCGGGTGATGCCTGTTAAAATAAAAGGTCCTTCTGGTGGTGTTAATGCTACACCGTCTTTGACGACGAATACATTACTTGCCGCGCCTTCAGTGACATAACCATCACGCAATAAAATAGATTCAACAGCCCCTTGTTCTACTGCTTGCTCACGTAATAATACACTACCCAACAAGGCGATAGATTTAACATGGCACATTTGCCAACGAATATCTGTCAAAGTAATTGCGCTTACACCGTTTGAAGGAGGTTGATCAATCAATGGTTCGCTCATCATAAATATGGTGTGTTTGATATGTTCTGGAAAATTATGTTTACGTTTCGCAGCACCACGAGTTATTTGTAAATAAACGGATTGATCTCCATGACCATTTTTTGTAACTAGTTGTTCTAAAGCAGTAGTCCATTGCTCGTGCGTCATGGGATTGGATAATTTAATAGCTGCTAAACTATTATCTAAACGCTTTAGATGGGCTTCTAGGCGAAATAAACACCCAGCATAAACGGGGATAACTTCATAAACCCCATCACCGAAAATAAAACCTCGATCTAAAGCAGGTACTTGTGCTTGTTCAAGTGGTAAAAATATTCCGTTAAGATATGCAATCGACATGGATAAAATGGGTCTGTAGTGATTCAATAATCAATTATTATACTGCAATTTTACAATTCTCTCAGGAATGGGTGTAGATTAATCCAGCAATTCTCATTTTAGGGTTAAGTAGGGAGAGGATGGCAAGGGTTAAGTCCATCAAGCATAAATTGCAAAAGAGCTTGCCAAGAATCAAAGCAGATATAAAGCATAAGGGCGGAAAAATCTTGAAACAGTCGTTTGCGAGAAGGCAATAGTTTTCTGAGCTTTTTGAAGCGTTCATCAAACAATTCCATGAGCGTATGTACAAGAAAGGCAAGTATCATCAAAGTAGCAAGTACGGAATTGACTATAGCATATATTTTGAATTAAACAATAATTTTAACGCACAAACACCTCTGCTAAATCAATTTTTAATGTTGGAAACAAACTTGGTGTTGCAATCTCATCTTCGGCATACATCGCTGCAAGTTCATACCGTCCCTCATTCAACACAAACTGATACACCGCTTGCTCGTATGGATACACCAACCAATACTCCAGTACTCCACTTTCTTGATATAATTCATATTTAAGCCGCATCTCTTTTTTTGAATTACCTTTAGATAAAATTTCAATAATCCAATCAGGCGCACCGTCACAACCCTGCTCCGTAATTTTCTGCGGGTCACAAATCACACACAAATCAGGTTGAACGACACTCACCTCACCCAATTTGACATCCAAAGGCGCGATAAATAATTCACATACTTGTTTTTGCTGCAAAAATTGATTAATTTGATAACCTAAATCACGCGAAATACGCTGATGCTTCACATTAGGCGCAGGACACATCACCTGAATTTTACCCTTAATCAACTCCACAGCCTCATCAAACTGCCAACTAAGATAATCTGCGTAACCGTAAGTACCATCCAAATTGAGCTGAGATAGTTGCATCATCATGAAAAACTCCAACAAATTCAAGATTAAAGTAAAACAGATAAATTCCTACAAATCAAGCCAAAAAAAACGCTCACCATCCAAACAGTTGCTGTAATTTAATGAAAATAAGGTAATGATAGATAAGATTGAGACCGCAGGAACATTCACCGATATTAATATAACATTAGACGGCGCAAACAACATAATAAATTATTTATTTTCAACGAGATAAGTTTTTAAGCGATTAGCAACATTTGTAGCTGAAGCACTACGATTTCCACCCTGTTTAGTTTTCAATATTTCGCCAAAAGTTTGCTTTGCTCCCAGCATGTAAATCAAAATATCATTATCATTAAAATAACTACCTATTGTAATCACTTTAGCATTTGCCGCTTTGCACGTCCCAATTTTTTTAGTAGCGTTAGCCCACGCTTGAATACATTTTTTATAATGATTCGTATCAGATTGTAGATAAATATCTGCGCACTGTTCTGGCGTTTTTTTTAGGGTGCTATAACTAATGATTTTAATTTTTGTTGTTGTTTTATATTTGCGCAATTGCGATTCGATGCTAGCATTAAATTTATCTGCACCCGTTTTTGAATTAATAGTAAATTTTTCACTTACATGTTTCGAGCTTGATGTTGGCCAAGCCGCAACCACACAAACTCTTTCTACATTATCATCAAAGCGATATACTTTCCGCATTCGATCCAAAATTTTATCTTCACAAGAAGGCGCGCCTAGCAATAACACCATTAAAAAAATACCAAGCGTTTTAAAGCTGTTTTTTATTAATTTAAAATACTGCATACGCCCTCCATCAATAATAAATATTAAAGCGCAGCAGCTAGTATAAAATAAAGAACAACATTTCTCTATATATTATTGCCAGTTTTCTCGGTATATTTTGAAATAGTTTTATTTTCAATAAGATAATGTTCATCAAAAGACGTAATTGCATCAACATTATGCGTTGCCACAATAATAGTCATTTGTTTTTCATCAGCCAATCGTCTGAATAAATTAAATACCATTGATTTTTTAGTCGGATCAAGGCTAGAAGTGGGTTCATCAGCAATTAAAATTGTGGGTTCTTTAGCCAGAGCACGAGCAATATTAACAAGTTGCCGCTGTCCACCAGACAATTGGTACATTGGCTTGTGCATAATATTTTCAATATCCAATTGATGACACAACGCCTGTGCTTTTTTTACACGATCTTTTGCGCTAAAACCTCTAGCTAATAATGGTAAGGAAATATTTTCAATTGCATCCCACTGCATCATTAATTCATGTGATTGAAAAATATAAGCAAAATAAGTTTTAATAATATCTTCGCGCTCTGGGTGAGGCAACGCAGAACAATCATAATAATCTCGCACAAAGGTTTTTTTAATTATATTATTTTCCGTATCCTTGTGCTGCCGAACCGCTCTTTTACTGGAAGAAGATAGATAAACACTACCACTTTTTGGCGTGGACAATAAGCCCAACACGCGCAGTAAGGAGCTTTTACCCACTCCAACGTCACCGCGAATGGAAACCGTTGAACCATATTTAATCGGTAAATTAAGATTTTCTAAAAGTATCTTGTTATCGTATTCGATAGATAAATTTTCCGCATATAAAATGATATTTAATTCTGTAAATTCCTGTTTTTTAGCATAATTATCTGGATAAAGGCTTATTACATCAAGTGCTTCAATAATATTAGGCTCTTCGGTTTGCATACGTTAATTCTCGGAAAATGTCGTGTGAAAAATAATATATTTTTAGTAAAATCGTGGTAATAATCGCAAAAATTAGTGAAATTCCATACAATTGAAAAAACTCAGAACCATTTAGATCGTATTTAATATTGCCAAAAATTAGAGTAGATAATGTTGTAATATCAATCAGAAACGTGCTAATAATGCCGATAAAACAAGCTAAACTCACTACAATTGCAGAAAGTAGAAATAAAAACAACCAAATGATCATACCGTGTAAACCAGACATACGCATTAATGCAATCATTCTAGCTTGACTTTCAACGAGTTGAATCATTGCACTCACTAGCACAATTAAACAAACCAGTAACATAGAATATTGAATTGCCTCTAAGGTATTATTTGCTTCCATGATGGAGTGAAACAATCCATTGCTCGCAGTTATTAAGGAATAAAATTGATATTCAAGGTTTTCATGTAAAGTGTCATCTGTTAATAAATTCAATTCAATTTGCTCTAACTGATTTAAACTGCTCAAATCACCTAATTTTACCAATAAACGTTGTTCAGGCTCAAAATCTAAATTTTTTAATGTATGTTGAGGTAGTAAAATCGCGGTATCCATCTGCTCAATGCCTGTCTCAAATGTCGCGCCGACAACAAAGAATTGATTGGCATTACTATCATTAATTTTTTCTATTAATGCTCCCATGTTTTCAAAATAAATACGTTCATGGATGCGGATTAGCGTACCTGTAGATACATTCATTTTATCCATCAATTGCTTACCGACATAGACCACTGGTAATTGATGTGGTGTATATTGATTACAACTATGTTCAATTGGTTTATTTAGATTAAAATTAACATCTCGCAATGATGAATAATAGGTTTGCTGTTGCTGATCATATTGCTCATTTTCATAACGAAAACATTTGCCTGTATAACTCATGATTTCTTGATTAAAATTGTCGGTTAAATTTTGCTCCAAATGATTAATGAAATTAAAAAATGCGGGTTTAAAACCAATTAACGCAATTTGTCGCTCATCATTAATTAGACTAAATTCACCTGGTTCTTGTTTAGAAACGCTGGCTTGTGTAATAAATTCGGTACATAAACTGGAAATATTTGTATAACCTTGTTGTTGAAAATAGTCTGCAACCATTGTTTGTACTTTGGTATCACACTGCTCAACACCAAGCATCACTTGAAATCTATCATGTATGAATGGGTTAATAATTTGTTTTTCAAAACGTAGCGCGAAACCATTAATTGTAAACAAACCAATATAAATAATTGCTAAAATCAAAAAAGTAAAATAAGTTGGAATTGGAATATTTTTAGGTTTAAGCACTAGGTTTAATAAATCAAAAGCTGGTCGGAAAAAACTTTCACGTAACTGTTTAATATTTTTGCGTTTATTAGTTTCTAAATCATTTTTTATTAATATCCATAGGATGATAATTGATGCAACAATTTTTAAAATCCAATAGTTGATAAAAACAATGATAATTACACTTAACCATAAAAATGATTTTTGATAACTACTTGATAAATCTTGACGAAAATGGCTAAAATTGGCAGCAGTTATTGCTATGATTGCTAGCATTAAAGCTATAATATTGAAAATAATGAATGTATCTTGATTTAAACTGGTAATATCAGATAATTTTAAAATAATCTCTGGATGATATAACCATGCAATTGGTAAAATAAACATCACGCTACCAAGTTTGTTTATAGTGGGTATTAATACTTGGGTTTCTTCGTTAATAACTTTTGCAGCTTGCCCTGCAATCGGTGCAAATGGCGGCGTTAATCCTGCAAGTACCGCGTAATATAGTAGAAATAGGTGCGCGTGTAAGCTTTCAACATCTACAATCGCTAAGAAATGCGGTGCGATAAAAGCCATCAGTAAATAAACTGCAATTGCTGGCAAATGTTTACCTAAATGCAGAGTAATATAAGCAATTACAAGTAAAATCAAGAATTTTGTTACTTCATATCGTAAGCTAAAAAATGCTGTTTGGTCAGCTAAAAAATGATTGACTTGCGCGGAATATTTGCCTGTTAATTCAAATAAACCGACTTGTTGTAAAACAAATAATAGTAGTCCAATCATCGCACAAGAAATCACAAAGAAAATGCCATCTTTTCCAGTTTCTACCAATGATTTGAATAAATCTACAAAATATTTATATTTTCTATTTACTACTTTATAATCTGGAGACCATAATGCACTGATAAAAATAATGATTGCAGCAATCGTTGGGTAAACTGCAAGTGATAAATTTGTAAAAAAGCTTATCGCAAACAGTATGGTGATGATACTTATTATTAAGCGCGTTAAAAATTTGATATGCTTGTCGTAGACTTCGTTTTTGAATTTTAGCTCTTTTTGTGCGTAATTAATATCTAATGGTTTTAAGTTTTGTTTATTGGCTTCAATGGCAATTGCCACACTTAGCGCGAATAGAAATAAAAAAGCGGGAAGTAAAGAGCCAATCATTAAATCCATGTAAGAGATGTGTGGCTCAACCTCTAAAATAATAAATGCAACGACCCCCATTACTGGTGGAATCACTTTTCCAGCACTGGAAGCAACGGCTTCGATGCTTGCTGCAAAAATGGGTTGATAGCCAGATTGACGCATTAAATCAATCGTATATCGCCCAGTTTTATTAATGTTATCTTCAGCCGATCCACTCATGCTGCCATATAATGCTGAGTCAATTACCGCGTATAGACCCGCACTTGCACCTTGTCGTCTACCATGCGTCAATCGAAATGCTATAAAATTCAGTAATTTATCAATACGAACCATACGCAATGCCGCAGTAAGTAGTAAAAAGGCATATACGGTATTTATCATTGCTTGCCATGCGATGCCAAAAATTCCATAGTTAATATTTTCAGTTTGATTCTTTTCAAATACAATAAATACATCAAAAAAGATGTTTGATTCAAATAAATGATGATTTGATATAAATAAAATTAGCGTTGTGATAATAAACGAAATCGGTAAAATCCAGCCTTCTAACCATATTACAAGTAGCAATAATAGTAAAATTATCAATGGTGCTGTTATAATAAAAATATTTGGAAAATAGTAAGTTATAATGGATATGCCAATTAATAAACTTGGAATAAAGCTGTATAGTTTGAATTTACTGATTTTTTGAGGTAATTTAGCTGTGTTTGCAAGAATAGCAAAGGAAACTAGACCTAAGATTGCTATATAAATTGATCGGCTAAGTAATTCATTTTGCAGAGCAAAAATAAATAAGCTATGTGCGATAGCAATGCAAGGAATCATTATGTATGCAAGCAATATGGTAGGCTGAAAATTATCTTGTGGATAATCAAATTTAAGCTCACTGATTACATCCGCGTATATTTGTCTAATTTTCATTGTAATGTCATTTTTTTAACTTATACCAAATTTATGTAGTTATATTTTAGCAGACTAAAACAGTCATTGTAAAAAATTATCTTTGTGTTCGCATATATTTCTGATTAATAGTTAATATTTAAAGCGTAGTAATGCTGTGAAATATTTTTATTTAGAATGTTAGGCGTGTGGTTCATTTTATTTAGTGCCTAGAATCAAAAAATTTTTTAATGACGATGTATTTCGCAGCACTTGCAAAGTAAGTTTTGCATACTTGTAAAATCAAAATTTGATGGAAATTAACTTCTAAAAAATAATAATTTTACATTAATTACTCACTGACAATCGATAACTATCCCATGCAAATCGTTTTACATGACTATTTTGAAGCTTTGGAAGGGGGCGGACGCTTGTCCACCGTATTGGCGCGCGAATTGGGTTGTGCAATCGGGTACGGATTTGCCAAGCCAGCGCATCCCTTTTTGACTGAATTACCTAAACAGCATGATTTGCAAGTTTATAGCAATATTCCATTGTGGCGACAGTACCGACTTGCTCAAGCATTTGCGCAAAAAACCCAATTTTTACAGCAATATCAACAAGTAATTTATAGTGGTTTTTACACGCCATTAGCAATCCAACAACATCCGCGTGGACAGAATATTTTATATTGTCATACGCCACCACGTTTTATTTACGATCAAAAAGATTTTTATTTGCAACAAATTTCGTTAATATTAAGACCGTTGCTTGAATATTTTATTTATTATTTACAACCGCGCTATGAATACGCTGTGCAACAAATGGACGTGATTGTAGCTAATTCTCATAATATTCAACGACGAATCAAGTATTATCTTAATCAAGATGCAATCGTTATTCATCCGCCGTGTGAAATTCAGCACTATCAATGGCAAGCTCAAGGTGATTATTATTTGTCCACTGCGCGATTAGACCCTTTAAAGCGTGTGGATAAAATTGTCGCTGCATTTAAACAACTGCCAGATAAAAAATTGATTGTAGCATCTGGCGGTAGCGAGTCGGCAAAATTAAGGAAATTGGCACGAAATGCCACTAATATTCATTTCACGGGTTGGTTGACTGATATTCAGTTGCGAGAGTTAATTGCTAACGCAATTGCTACAATTTATTTACCATTTAATGAAGATTTCGGTATGTCACCAGTTGAATCTATGGCGGCGGGTAAGCCTGTCATCGGTGTCGCAGAAGGTGGCTTATTGGAAACCATTATACCGAAACAAACAGGTTTATTGTTACCTCCGACTTTTGAAGTTGATGATTTAGTGCAAGCGATTCAACAGCTAGGTCGATCTGCGGCGTTAGCTATGCGTTCCAATTGCGAGCAAGTTGCGCAACGATTTAGTACGCAACGTTTTGTTCAGCAGATGAAACAGATACTTTAGCTATTCTCAAAAAATATCATTTTATTGTTTTGTTATCCAATTTATAGTAATATTTGTGTCACATGTCAATTTATGGATCATGTGCTTCCAAAATTTATGGAGTAACTATTTGATTTAAAAAGTTTATACATATATGGATAATATCTGTAAATATGTATTTCAATTTAAATGCAAAATAATTACTAATAAAAATGGGATAATAAATGAGGTTGTTGTTTAAGTTTATGAAAAAACAATTTTTTTAACCACCCCAATCGTAGATGAGGAAAAATAAATGTGTTTTATAAAGCAAATTAGACTAGCATTGATTATGCTGATTATGCTGAATTTTGGCGTAATACACGAAAGTTTAGCAGAATCTTGTCCTAAACCTAATTTTGACGTAAATAGTCAATATCTGAATTTTGCTTGTCTAAGCTACGCCGGGCAAAATTATCAACTTAAACTGGATTTGATTGCGGGTAGGCAACCACTTACTTGGAAATTACAACCAAATAGTCTTGCGCCTGCCAGTTGCGATGCTAACAGTGATGGCTGCGTTGTTGTAGGTAGTGATTTGAAATTAACTTTTAATGGTTTGATGTTAGATAGCAAACCTTATAGCGTTATTTTAAATTTTACATCTGATCCCAATGACCCTGAAGGTTTGTATTGGCAGTACAGCAAGCATTTTGAAGAGAAACCATTAGCTAAAACGGCATCTATTACGTCTGCGGAGTATGAGGATTTTGGTGATTTTGATTCGGATTATGAGACTGACGAGAATGGTACTGACGAGAACGGTAGCACGCAACCACCAACAAAGCCCGCTCAACCTACAACCGTGGTCAACCCTAATGTTGCGTATAAAGTTTATAACGTAAGAGTCTCCTATTACGACACTTATGATAATGCGATGACCAAAAAACAAGCCATTGAAGATAATATACGTTATTTTGCAGATGGTGTGTATGAAGCATCTAATGGTGCGCAACGTATTGGACAGGTAACTATTTACACTGACGCAGGTCATGCTAATAATACTGATGTTTTATGGGTGCCAAAATGTCATCCAAATGCGCATGTGGCAGGACGTGGTAGTGCAGGTGCTAGGGTTGAACATTGTGATATATTTGAAGATACAAATTTTTTAGGTAGTGAAAGTGAACGCCGTGTTGGTGGTTACACTCTATTGCATGAATGGGGTCACTTTTTCTATGGATTGTACGACGAATACAAAGATGAAAATACCGCTTGTGATCCAAATGATAAAATTACACCGTGCGCCAACGACGCGCCAGTACCCTATTCAGCTATGCACCAGAGCGATTATGCCGTTGTAGACTCAAATACTTATGAGCCTTTAGCTAAAATTAATCCCACTTGGTTAAACTTTTCCGTACCTAAAACGGATACTAAAAATACAGCACAACATCGTGTTTATGGAAAAAGTGGTTGGGAAACCCTAGTTACAGACCCAAGCCAAGATGCAGACTCTGTAGGACGAGCTTTTTATCCCGAACTCATTCCGGTTGCACCAAAAGCTGATGCAATGCCAGTTATTTTATTAACTGCTGCTGAGGCTAGTGAAAAAGCACGTTCTGACTTAAAAATAGAATGGAAACAAGGTAGTAAGGCAAGTAGCGCAGAAGATACAAATCGTCGAGATGATGTTGTAGAAGTATTCATGGTACGACAGTTAGTCGTTGAAACTTCCAGTAACATGACTGTTGAACAATTAAACTCAATTAAGAGCGCAATACAAGGTATTATTAACGCAGCCGAAGAAGATGAAATGTTGGGATTAATTAAATTCGATAGTTACGCCGAAGTTTTAGTGCCGCCAGTACAGTTGAATATCCCCGAAAATCGTGAAAAATTATTGCAAGCGGTCAATAAATTAACTTTAGGTAGTCCGAAACCGGCTTTAGGTAATGCTTTGGAGTTAGCTGTCTCCGGCTTTGCTAATGTGGCAGAAGATGCACATTGGATGACTTATTTATTTGCCAGTGGCGATAATGTGAGTGGTGTGGCAGTTGAACCTGTGATGCGTAGTTATTTGGATGAAGGTGTATTGTTGATGTCATTCATTACTAATGCGAAGGCAAATGAAAGTTTGCGCAATTTGAGTTTGGAAACAAGTGGCGGCTATTGGACTATTCAGCAAATTGATCGTTTGAATAAACTAATCAAAGAAGCCGAAGAACAAGCCTCACCTCTTGTTATTCCAACCATCGCGATGGGCTATGCGGAAGTAAGTGGACAGCAAAGTTTTAATTTTTATTTAGATGAGCATTTAGAAGAGGTGGCAGTGGCTGTATGGTATTTTGCTCAAGCTGACAATGCGGTTAAAATTAATTTACTTGACCCCGCGCAAAATCCAATTGTTCAGGAAGATGCTTGTACTAGGGAAGAATTGGACGCAGAAGAAGTTGCTGAATTGGAGCTTGCACAAAATGAGCACTACTACGATTGTTTATTTACGATTGATAAAGAGGTGGTCGGCAATTGGCAAATCCAAGTTAATAGCGAGCAACCAATTGAAGTTGAATATTATATTGACGGTTTTCCTAAAACGAATGATGGTTATACCGCTTTATTAAGCACGACGGACAAGCTTGAACAATTTGCAGTAGGCTCTAAAGTGGTGTTACAAGCAAGAGTGGGTAGAAGTCTACCGTTGACTGAACTTAAAGTGACTGCGATTACAGAACGTTTCTACGGTGAAGATGGTTTTGAAACAGTTGAATTGCAATTCACAGACGATGGTTCAGGCGCAGATAATATAGCCGCAGATGGTATTTATCACGCCCAAATTGACAATATCGCTGAAGGTTATTATTTTATTAGCGTTCGTTTTGATAATACCGACGGTACTGCTAAGTACACAAATAAAAGTGTGTCATACAAACCGGGGTTAGATGGTAAGATGCCCGGACTAAGTCTAACACCAGTGGAGAGTAAATTTGAACGCGCAGCTTATGTGCAATTGGTAGTTGAATAAACGTATTTAGCAAGGTGGGTGATGTTATCGTGCGAGATAGCCATTCCCCACCTTTGTTCATGACGTTATGCGTCAGTGGCTTATTCTGCGCGGTGCGTAGAACGAGACTTTTCTTTGTAACGAATGCACTGCGTCATCACCCAATTGGACGCACTAGCGTCCCACTTAATTCATTTCCATGTATTTTTTTCCTATAAGGGTAGAGAAAAGCCTTACGGCATTCCCCTCCCTCCGAACCGTGCGTGCGGTTCT
>CAYMCP010000085.1:0-12811 GCA_964388965.1 uncultured Thiotrichaceae bacterium
ATAATTACTAAGTTAGAAAAGTATAACTAAGTTTTCAATAGCTGCTATCTAACCCTATTGTCTAAGCTATCAAATTTTTGGTCTTGCTGTTTCCATTTCTCGTTGAGTTCACGATTTTGCTCTTCCCACTTGCGCGCCTGCTGTTCACGATCTTGACGTAATTCGTTCAGTATTTCGTGAAACCAATCTTTTGTTTCTCTCTTGTGCTCGGCTAAATCGAATACCAATTTTTGTATTTGCGGGCTTTTATCTATTAATATTGGCAATTGTTATAAAATTAACTGTTCAATTTGAGCACTGTCTATGTCTGAGTGTGACATAGTCTATCCGATCCTGTTTCGCTATATTTTGGTGCATATATAATACTTAACTTAGTTGCTAAACGTGAACGTATGTAGCGTGTTAAATACTGTATATCAATATAGTGTGGTGCACTTACAGTAGGAAATCAACGTGAATAAAAAAGGAATGCTCATCTAAATAAAACATTCCCTTTTTAAAAAATCCAAAAATTAGGCTATAAAATTATTTGTGTACACCCAACTTATCGCGCCAGCCTGGGAATAATGCGTCAGCGTCACCTGGGAATGATTCAAATGCGCGTGCAAATTCTTTATGTTCTTTCGCCCATTCGATTGGGTCAGCCCCTGCTTTCCAGCATTCATAGGCTTGGCGTAATGAAGTTGCACCCGCCGCTGGACTATCAATGTGACCATAAGAACCACCACCTGCCGTATTAATAACATTACCATGACCTAAGTTTTCAAAGAAACCGGGTAAACGTAATGCGTTCATACCACCAGAAATAATTGGCGTAGTTGGTTTCATGCCGTACCATTTCTGATAATAAGCAGGTCCTTGGTATTCCTCACGTTCAATAATGTAGGCAATTTCACGGTCATCTTTACCGCCTTCCATTTTACCGTAGCCCATTGTGCCAACGTGGATACCTGATGCACCTTGTAAACGTGACATTTTCGCTAATACATAAGCACTATAACCGCGTTTAGAGGAAGGAGATGTTACTGCGCCATGACCTGCACGGTGGTAGTGTAAATACTGACCAGGATAGTTACGACGCGCAGTTGTAACCATGCCAGGACCACCCACATAACCGTCAACTAAGAAAGCAACATGATCAGCAAATTCACCAAATGCTTCTAAAATGTAATCACCGCGCGCTAACATTTCGTAGTGATCATCCGCTGTGATATTTGCTGAGAAAATTTTAGCTTCACCTGTTTCGTCTTGCGCACGTTTCATTGCGTCAACGACTAAAGGAATCACTTTTTTCATTGGGCAGAAAACTTGGTTGCCTTGAGGCTCATCATTCTTAATGAAATCACCACCTAACCAAAATTGATAAGCTGCTTGTGCAAATGGCTCAGGGCGTAAACCCAATTTAGGTTTAATAATTGTACCCGCGATGTAACCACCGTCTACTAATGGGCGACCCAATAAACGCCACATGTCAGAAATATCTACAGAAGGTCCATCAAATAATTGGATTGCACGCTCTGGCATATAGAAATCGTACATTTTCGCATGTTCGATGTCGCCCATACCTTGGTTATTACCAATCGTTAAAGTAAGGAAAGATACCAACATCATACGACCATCTCTAACATTACGGTCAAACAAATCAATTGGATAAGCGATACGCATCTCTTCAGTTGCTTCGTCAACATGATAAACGATTGCATCAACGCCTTTGGTGAAATCATCCGTTGTGGAAACTTCTACATTCGTACCCGTTGAGGACTCTGCTGCAAAATGAGCTGCTGCCTCAATGTAACCATAACCTGCTTTAGGCTTCATTTTATAAGCACATAAAACATGTTTACCACCTGAGATTAAATCTTCTTCTTTTAAGCTCAAATCAGCGTAACGGCTTGATTGATCCATACTTCAACTCCTTATGTGAGATTTGTACATGTTGTTTGTGTTGCACAGGTGCTACTATAATAAGAATCATGTATAATTAAAAATTATATATTATGATTCTTTTCATAAGAAAAAATTATGATTTATAGATAAAAAAATCTTTATCCATACATCAATAAAATCTAGTAAAAGGTACTTTAAACTTTTTTCAGCAAATGAAAAGTTAAAATTTTTAATTTTTTTTATTAATATATTTTATAGGTTTGTAAAATTTGATAAGGAATTATTTATGTATATGACTTTACGCCAATTAACTCTATTTGAGGCGGTGGCGCGTCACTTGAGTTTTACTCGCGCCGCAGCAGAAATGTGTTTAACACAGCCTGCGGTTTCGACCCAGATTAAGCAACTTGAAAGTCATATTGGTACGTCTTTATTCGAGCAAATTGGCAAAAAAGTGTACCTTACCCAAGCAGGTAAGGAATTGTATGAGGCTTGTCATGATATTTTTGGGCGAATTGAAACCTTAGAAATGACGCTTAATGAATTGCAAGGCACGGTCAAAGGTACGCTTAAAGTTTCAGTCGTTACTACAGCTACTTATTTTATACCGCATATTCTTAGCACTTTTCTCAAACGCTATCCTGAAGTTAATATTCGTTTAAACGTCACTAATCGTAATCAGATTTTGCGACGCTTGGCTGCCAATGAGGATGATTTAGTTATCATGGGTCAAGTGCCTGAGCAACTCAACGTTAAAGTTCATCAGTTTTTAGATAACCCATTGGTTGTGCTCGCTAAATCTGATCATCCACTGGCAAATAATAAAGATATTCCGTTAGAAAAATTAGCCCATGAAATCTTTTTAGTACGCGAGCATGGCTCTGGTACACGTTTGGCGATGGAGCGATGTTTTGAAGAACACAATTTAACCCTAAGAACAGGTATGGAATTAGGCAGCAGTGAGGCAATTAAACAAGGTGTGATTGCGGGTTTAGGTTTATCTGTGCTGTCGCGCCATACTTTGTCTTTAGAGCTAGCAGCGAATATGATTGTTGTTTTAGATGTAAAAAATTTTCCGTTAATGCGTCATTGGTATGCCGTGCATCTGACTGAAAAAAAATTATCTCTAGTAGCACGTACATTCTTGGATTTTCTCATCACTGATACTAAAGGGATTGTACAAAAAATTGATGTTCACCATTCGTGATCTTAATATTACGCGCAAAAAATTCTCATTGTGTAAGAATTCGCGAAATTCAATTTAACTGGTAGGCGTGAATCAATTCTAAATTGCGAATTGTTATTAAATTACGGTTAATTATTCAGAGCTGTCATACTGATGTCATACTCCTCTTGTACTTTACGAGTAGCTGAAAGCAGAAAAAATTTTGCATCATTCAGCTAAAATTGAACCAATGGGAGATTGTATCGTAATGAGAAAGTTATTTGCTACAGCAAGTTTTGTTGCTGCAACAATGTTCGCGGCACCCAGTTTCGCGGGCGGTGTCGATCCAAGTATGCCAGATTACACAAAAGTCAGTGGCGTTTCTGGTAATTTATCAAGCATAGGCTCTGATACACTAGCCAATTTAATGACATTGTGGGCAGAGGAATTTAAAAAACAATATCCTAGTGTCAATATCCAAATTCAAGCGGCTGGTTCCTCTACAGCACCTCCAGGATTAACTGAAGGTACAAGTAACTTTGGTCCTATGAGTCGTCAAATGAAAGACAAAGAAATACAATCATTTGAAAAGAAATTCAACTACAGTCCAACAGCAATTCGCGTTGCGATTGACCAACTCGCAGTTTATGTGCACAAGGACAACCCAATTGAAGGTTTAACAATTCCACAAGTAGATGCAATTTTCTCAGAAACTCGTAAATGTGGTCACAAATCAGAAATTAATACTTGGGGTGATGTTGGTTTAACTGGTGAATGGGCAAGTAGACCAATGCAAATATATGGTCGCAATTCTGTATCTGGTACTTATGGTTACTTTAAACAACACGCTTTATGTAAAGGTGATTTCAAAAAAATAGTGAACGAACAACCCGGTTCTGCATCTGTTGTACAATCAATTAGTTCCTCTTTGAACGGTGTTGGTTATTCAGGTATCGGTTACAAAACCTCTGGTGTAAAACCTGTTGCACTCGCTAAAAAAGAAGGTATGCCTTTTATCCCTGCAACCGAAGAGATGGCAATTAATGGTAAATTCCCATTATCTCGCTTCTTATACGTCTATGTAAACAAAAAACCAAATGAGCCATTACCACCTTTAGAAAGAGAATTCCTCAAATTGGTATTATCTAAAACGGGTCAAGAAGTTGTTGTAAAAGATGGCTATGTACCTTTACCTATGAAAGTAATTGAAGCTGAATTAGCTAAACTCGATTAATTAACTGTCTTTTCTTAAAAATTTGTCTAGCCCCATTATGGGGCTTTTTTTATGCCAATGGTTCGGACACTTTTTTAAAGCATATAATAAAATCAATAACTTACGAAAGAACACTTATATTTGTAACTTATTGAAATATTTAATAATTCACAAAAACTGTCCGAAGTATTGTTATGCGTATAGAAATATAAAATTTGCTGTAAAATCATTCAGAAAAAAACTTCATGACTTTTCTTCCAAATATCCAAATTGATCAAGAATGTAGTAATATAACAAACAACTAGTTTATTTCTACTTGGAGTAGTTTATGAAACAATTGTACTTTTTAATATTTATGAGTCTATTCAGCAATGTAGGAGCTGCTGAACCGACTGATATGAGTTGTAGTGTGACCTCTCAAGAACAACAGTTAATTGAAAATCTCGATTTAGATCAAACTGAAACCCAAACTCTAATAGATCAAGCGACACGCTTACAAGCACAAGGTCATTATGTTGCGTCCATCGAAATTTTAAAATATTTATTAAACGACACAACCAAGCTATCGCCTGAACAAAAAGTATTACTACACAGCCGTTTAGGGGACGCTTATCTTGCCATTCAACAATTAGACAACGCTCAAACAGAAATTGAAATCAGTTTAGAAATGGCAAAACAAATCCAACAGCCTGAAATATTAGCGCATGTTTATAACAACTTAGGAAATTTCTACGCTGTGAGTAAACAGTATAGATTTGCACAAGATGCTTATGAGCAAGCAATTGCATTCGCCCGGCAAAATGAAAATTTATACAGCCAGATTTTAATCAATAAAGTCCGAACGTATTTAAAACAAAATGCCACGATGGAAAGCGTCAAAACATTAAAAATCGCGCTTGAACATACCGAAAAAAATTTTAATGATTCAACTAGAGCATTCCGATTATTATCATTAGCTCAATTAGGATTAATGATACACAAACAGTTACCTGAATATCAAAATTTGGTTTATGACATTTTACAGCAAGCTTTGGCATTAGTTAAAAAAGGTGCTGATAAAAAACTGCGCGCTTATGCACACGGTTATTTAGGGCAATTGTATGAGCAAGCCAATCGTTACCAAGAAGCGATGTATCTCACACATCAAGCGATTTTTTTATCTCAAGAAATGCCTGATTTACAATATCGCTGGGAATGGCAACGCGGACGAATTTTATTAGCACAAAATGATATTGATGGTGCATTAATCGCTTATCGCCGTGCATTAGAGTATTTACAGCCTATCCGCGCCGGCTTATCCAACGGACAACGTGATGTAAATGGTGTGTTTTTAGAGCGGATTCGTCCGGTTTATTTCGGTTTGTCCGACATATTATTGCGTAAAGCGACTTTGAGTCATGATGAAGAGGAAAAACAATCACTATTATCCCAAGCGGTTGATACAATAGAAAAATTAAAAGTAGCTGAATTACAAGATTATTTTCAAGATGAATGTGTTACAGCAAAGGGCTTAAATACTGTTACCGCTGAAACGTCACATTTACGAAATACAGCAATTTTTTATCCCATATTATTACCAGAACGAACTGAATTATTGTTAAGCGTACAGGAAAAAATGTATCAAGTTACCGTACCAGTTGATTTAGAAACGATGCAGCAGACAATCCTTACTTTTCAACAAAATTTACAAATTAGAACGCATCGCAGTTACTTTCGGCAAGCTTGGAAATTGTATGAATGGTTAATTAAACCTTTAGAATCAATATTGATAAAACATGAAATTAACACGATAGTATTTATTCCAGATGGCGCGTTGCGTATGATTCCACTCAGTGCTTTGCATGATAAAAAACAATTTTTAATCGAAAAATACGCAATTGCAACAACGCCAAGTTTAGATTTGACGACTCCAGCTCCGCTGCCGCGCAATAATTTAAGTATTTTGTTAAATGGTTTATCTGAAAGTGTACAAGGTTTTGCTGCTTTGCCCAATGTACCGGATGAAATTACGAATATTAGTAGCTTATTTAAACAAAGCTCGGTGTTGCTAGATAAATCTTTTTCAATTGGTGAGGTGAATAATTCATTACAAAAAATGCCTTTTGTTATTATTCATATCGCTTCGCATGGTCAATTTAGTCCTAATCCAAAAGATACTTTTTTATTGACTTATGATGATAAAATAACAATGGATAGATTAGAAAACATGTTATCTTTTAATGAATTCAGAGAAAGTACAGTTGAATTATTGACTTTGAGCGCATGTCAAACGGCGGTAGGTGATGAACGTGCTGCATTAGGTTTGGCTGGAGTTGCGATTAAGGCGGGTGCACGTAGTGCTTTGGCAAGCTTGTGGTTCGTAAATGATGTGGCAACAGCAAATTTAATTACGGATTTTTACAAGTATATGCAAGATGATGATATAACTAAAGCTGAGGCATTGCGCCGCGCACAAATTTCTTTGACACAACAGCGTGATTTCCAACATCCCGTATTCTGGGCACCATTTTTATTGATCGGCAATTGGTTGTAATATTTTTAATCTAATAGTACAGTTTTTTGAATCCGTATTCTAAGCGTCTGTGGATTTCATCTCGCGCCGCGCAACTTTAATTATTTGTGTGAAAATTATTAACAATAACATACTGAATTAAATATGTTTTCTCGTCTAAAAGAAGAAATTAATTGCGTTTTTGAGCGCGATCCAGCAGCAAGAAATAGTTTTGAAGTTTTAACCACGTATCCGGGTTTGCACGCTATTTTATTCCACCGTCTTAATCATAAATTATGGCGAGCGGGTTGGTTTTGGCTTGGGCGTATTCTCTCCACTTTTGCACGTTGGTTGACAGGTGTTGAAATCCATCCGGGGGCGACGATTGGTAAACGATTTTTTATTGATCATGGTATGGGGATTGTTATCGGCGAAACCGCAGAAATTGGTGACGATTGCACTTTGTATCATGGGGTAACTTTGGGCGGTACAAGTTGGAAAAAAGGTAAACGCCACCCAACGTTAGGATGTGATGTCGTTGTTGGTGCTGGTGCAAAGGTATTAGGTCCTATTTATGTAGGCGATGGGGCGCGTATCGGCTCGAATGCAGTGGTAACTAAAGATGTACCCGCTGGTGCAACTGTGGTTGGTATTCCTGCGCGAGTGGTGAAAATTGATAAAGATTATGTGACAACACACAAAAAAATGATTGAACAGAAAATCTTTGACGCTTACGGTATGCCAATGGACACGCCTGATATTGACCCAATACAACACGCAATTGACCACATGTTAGATGATATTGATCTGATTGATCAGAAAATACAGGCTATGTGTCATGCGCTAAAAGTAATGGGTTATGAAGATAAATCTAAAATTTTAGAATCTTGTCAAATTCGCACCAAACAGTCACTTGAGGAAGATTAATTTTTTTCTCATTTTTTCCTTGTGGCTGAATAATGTATGCTTGGCAAACATGAATCATAATGCTAGCATCTTGTCGTAATTCATAATCCATAAATAATCACAATGACTGTAACAATTCTTCGCCATGATTGGCGTTTAGATGAAGTATTAGCTTTATTTACTTTGCCATTTAATGATTTAATTTTTCAAGCGCAAACTATTCACCGAAAATATTTTAAATCTAATGAAGTGCAATTGAGTACCTTGCTTAATATCAAGACTGGTAATTGTCCTGAAGATTGCGCCTATTGTCCGCAAAGTGTGCATTTTCAAACAACAATTGAGCCTGATAAATTAATGCCAGTTGAGGCGGTTCAAAATGCAGCACATAACGCAAAATTACAAGGAGCGAGCCGTTTTTGTATGGGTGCGGCGTGGCGTAAACCGAAAGGTAAGGCATTTGAACAAGTTATTGATATTGTCAAAGCCGTTAAAAAAGAAGGTTTAGAAGCTTGTATGACACTAGGGATGTTGGACGAGGAGCAGGCTCAACGTTTAAAACAGGCAGGTTTAGATTATTACAATCACAATCTCGACACTTCAGAGGCATTTTATCCACAAATTATCACAACACGTACTTATCAAGATCGTTTAGATACAATAAGTTACGTGCAACAGGCGGATATTAAGGTGTGTGCTGGTGGTATTATCGGCATGGGAGAAAGCGTACAAGATCGCGCTGATATGTTGCGTACTTTGGCGAATCTACCGAAACACCCCGATAGTATACCAATTAATCGATTAATCAGGATTCAGGGCACACCTTTGGCGCAGGTACAATCAATTGATAACTTTGACATGGTGCGTTGTTTGGCGGTTGCTCGGATTTTAATGCCAGCATCTTACGTGCGTTTATCAGCGGGTCGTCATGAAATGAGTGACGAAATGCAAGCATTATGCTTTTTAGCGGGAGCAAATTCTATTTTTTATGGTGAAAAATTACTGACAACTGATAATTCAAATAAAAATAATGATTTAAAATTACTAGAACGGCTAGGTATGCAAGTTGTTTAATTGATTCAGAATTTTGATAATTTACTCAGGGTGATTACGGATAAACTGTAAATTTAGTGTTATTTTCTGTATTAGACTGCTGATCTGTTGGCGGTTGAATCCAATGCGACGGCACAATAAATACCTCGTCGCTCGTGAGCGGTAAATCTTTCTCACTACTGCTATACGAATAATCTTGTTGAAAGTGGAATTGAGCATCAAACGGCAACGCTCCTACATCACTGTCTAATAAAGCTGGCATAGACTGCGAAAGATTTTGATAAATATATTCTGATTTTTGCCAAGGATTTATTCGTTGTTGTGGTGTCCAAGGATTTGCTTGTTGTTGCTGATTCCAAGGATTTACCTGCGGTTGCTGATTCCAAGGATTTGCTTGTTGCTGCTGATTCCAAGGATTATATAGCTCATAATTATTTTCACTAGGAGAACGCTTTGTATATGAAGTTTGATCATAAATTTCTGGGTAATATCCTGAATAATAAGGATAATTATAACTTAGCAACGGCTTTGGCTGATAATCTGGTAAACCTTGTTTAAACTCACTTTCTACTTGATAAGATTCATTATGCTTTGACAATTCAGGTTTCGTATCCATTAAACCAGCCTTAAACGTACCATCATCATAATACTTTTGCTCTAAAACACTTTTAGGGATTTCACTACGATATTGATAACTATGAATTGGTTTTGCTGCTGCGTCTAGCGGACGATAACGTGGTTGATTTAACTTTGCTTTAGGTTGTGACTGCTTCGATGTTAAGTCTATATCTTGACGAAACTGATATGTAGGCATGGTTTCAACGACAGATTCAACTTTCCAAGAAATACCCGGATAAAGATTGCTAGGATAGACCACAGATCGACTTGCTGCCTGCGTTATAGGGGTCAATAGACACAAGCTGATACTGCACAAATATGGGAATATAGATTGATTGATTAACATATTAGTATGTTCAAATATAGCCTAACCATCAGAGGTATCTAAGACTCACTATCAAAAATTATGGATACAAATAGGTGAAATGCAATAGATAGAAATGTGTTTCAAGCACACCGCTGACAAGTTGCTAATAAATATAAAATTTGATAAGGCTAAACATTGTACTATATTTCGTAAGGCTAGAGTATCTAAAATATTACAGCTCAGCAATTCTCATTTTAAATTTCATGAATGTCGTAGGAGCTGGTGCGTCCTGCTGGGTGAAGACGCGGTGCGTCGTCACGAGTCAACTCTCGTCACGAGTCAAAAGGAGAATTGCTGTGGTAAACATTATCGAGCCATGCAGCCTAAGTTATACTGTGACAATACACCAAACAGGTGGTACGACTTTAGTTAAAGAAATTAATGCGCCTGCTGGTAGTATTATTTTAGAAGAGGATGTACGCAAATATTTTCCAGATTCTAAAGCAGTCAATGAGATGTTACGCGCTATTATTAAGCAATTCCCAAAGCAGCAAATACAATAGTCGTTCTAAATTTTCAACACGCCACATCAAGTAAATTCGTGATGCAGCGCGTCTTGACTGCGTTTCTACAAGAACAAGATTGCTAAGCAGATACTGTCTTATTATGTAATTGAGTAGCAAGATTGGGTATATTGGCGTATTTAAGTTGATAACCATATAATTTGGCAATTTCTTTAGCAACAAGGTGTGCATTTGTTAAATATTCACGAGTTGATGGATTCTCTTTGGAAAGCAACTCTTGTACTCTTTGTTTTTCTTGTAAAATTTCTGATTGAAACATTGTTTTATTCCTCATGAAATAATTGAAGCGGAGTAATAATTTGTGGCGTTGGTAGACCAAGATGAGCATTAATGATTTGAATATGTTTTTGCTTATTTGCATTTGCTAGATGTTTGCAATTCCAAGTTAAAAGGTATTGAATATTATAAAAACAAGCATAGGCAAGATGAACTGCGTCGCCTTTTAAAGATTTAGGCATAACATAATTGGCAATATAAAAGTCAACGATTTGTTCAATATCATTATTTGGCGGTAATAATGGAATGGATAGTATAAATTTTATAATTTCATTTTTACGTGGATAATTTCCTTGATTGAGTTCTTGAAATACAGCATCAGATACAAAAATATCGTAATCGTCAGCCATTTCTAACCACCAATTTCTTGTTATTTCTACAAATTGAGAGAGTGACTCTCGTTCATCAAAATAGTAGCTGGGGATGCTAGTGTCAAGGTAAACTTTTTCTTTTGTAGGCATATCATGTAATTTAAGGAAATTATATTATAATTGTAGCACAAGAAGGAAAGCCTTTAATAATGAGATACAAAACATGCCATATCACTGAGAACTCCGAAAAACTTTTTTTGCCTATAATAAAATCAATCACTTATGCAAATACGCTCCACCTAAAATCA
This sequence comes from uncultured Thiotrichaceae bacterium, assembly GCA_964388965.1. Lineage (GTDB taxonomy): Bacteria > Pseudomonadota > Gammaproteobacteria > Beggiatoales > Beggiatoaceae > Albibeggiatoa. The sequence continues at coordinate 11,120 of CAYMCP010000085.1, forward strand.
ATGACTTACAAACTTTTTCAGAGTTTTCAGCATATCAAGTAAATTTGTCATGCAGCGCATTGTGAGTGTATATCATGCTGCTTTGAGTAAAGCTTTTTCTAATGGTTCTGGTATATCAATAAGAAAAAAACGTTCTTTTGCATAGCCATAATCTTCGCCACTTTCATCTATGACACGGGAATAACCGTGAGCATCAGCTTCAGTATCAGGCAGAATTCTATATAGCTTTCCAACTTCAAGTGATGCTAAATAGCCTTTATTATTTGTGCAAACGGCGAATTGAATTTTTTGTTGTGTTTTCATAGCTCGTCAATTAATGGTAGTTTTAATTTAAATTCTTTTTTGCCTATTCCGAAGAGTCGTTTTTAGAAGTGCGTTTTGATTGGATTTGCGATATAAGATGTAAAGTTGAATATTTGAAATATCTCATTTTACTTGTTAGACTCAAAAGTATGTGGGAACAAAATATTATCAACTATACTATAAGTATTATTATCAACACATATTAAGAAGTATTGTTATGGAACTTAAGCAAGAAATTATACAAATAGTGAATAAATTACCAAATGAAGTTTTAAGTGACCTTTTGCAACAGCTTCGTCAAATGGAGAGCTTGACACAAGAAAAAATATGTCTATCAGCAAACCTTAAAACAGTTTTAGTTGAAGACCGAGAGTTACTTAAGAAATTAGCAAGATGATAGATTTTGACGAAGTTATCGAAATTCATCAAGTTTTATTAAAAGAATTTGGTGGTTTAGAAGGAATTAGAGATGAAAATGGGTAGTGGTGCAAATTGAAGTGCAGGAGTGCAAAATTTATTTTGCAAGCAGTAACTTAAATTAAAATAACACTGTTTTTTGCAGGACTACCGAAAGATTTTAGTTATATTTTTGTGGATACATGTTAAATATATTTCCACAAGGTTTGTAGGAACGAGGCAACTATTTAATAATATAGAAAAATTAAGAGTATATAAATTCAATGAAAATTTATGTAGATACATCCGTTTTTGGTGGTGTTTTTGATTCGGAGTTTTCCAAGCCTAGTAAACAGCTTTTTGCTGAAATAACAAGTGGGCGATTTATTCTGGTGACTTCTGCTATTGTTGAAGCTGAAATTGAACCTGCTCCACAAAAGATTCAAGCGTTATTTGCAAAATATGAAAAAATTGCAAAAATCATTGATGTCACTCAAGAAGCTATCCAACTGCAACAACATTATATTGATGCTGGAGTTGTAACAGCGAAGTCAATGCAGGACGCTTTACATGTTGCACTTGCGACCGTTTCTCAATGCGATTTAATTGTAAGTTGGAATTTTAAACATATTGTACATTTTGATAAGATAGCAAAATATAATGAAATTAATCAGTTAAATGGTTATCATGCTATTGGCATTTACTCACCATTGGAGATTATCAGTTATGATGACAACTTATGAGTCTGAGTGTGTTGTGCTTAAAAGACGAGGTGCGGAGCATGTGGCTAAGTTGTTAGCGAATATGTCTGTACAGGAGCAACTTGCTTTTTGGAAACAGCGTACTGAACAAATGCGAATGCGCCAAGAGCAGCAAAAGAAAAAATCTTTAAACGTGCCACATCAAATAAATTCCTGACATGGCGCGTTTTGGTTGGATTTCTATAGAACCGATTTGAAATCTAGGTTAAGTAGCCAATCTTTTGATAAGAAG
>CAYMCP010000086.1:0-12362 GCA_964388965.1 uncultured Thiotrichaceae bacterium
TTCTGTCTTTGCAACACACATTATAACCTCAATAGACTTTTTCGGAGTTTTCAGATTTAAAGTATTGAGATTTAAAAGTTCTTCTAACCCTTTTATGTTTTGTAGTGAATTATAGCTCAAATTTAGATTGCTTAGATTTACAAGTCTATTTAACTCTTTGATACTCTTCAATCCATTACTGCCAAGGTCTAAATGTGTAAGATTTACTAATTGTTCTAATTCTGTCAAACTTTTTAATTTAGCAGCACTTAGACCTAAACCTATTAGACTTTTTAATTCTTCTAATCCTTCTAGGGTTTGTAATCTATTAAATGCTAGATTTAAACTTATTAATTGCGTTAGTTTTCCAATGCTTTGCAGTCTATTCCAACCCAAATTTAAATGAGTCAGATTTTTAAGTTGCTCTAGTCCTTCCATGCTTTGTAATTGATTTTCACTCAAATCTAAACGGCTCAGATATGATAATTGTTCTAGTTTTCGCACACTTTGCAATTTATTATTACTCAAATATAAACTGCGCAAATTCGATAACTGCAAAACCCAGTCTGGAATTTCTATCAAACGATGATTGCGAATTTCTAATAATTCTAAATTGGGTAAATCAAAAATTCCTGCTGGCGCGTCATAAGAAAACAAAGTGAGTTTTAAACCCAAAATATTCTCAGGCGATAATTTTAAGTTTTGAAAATCCGCATAATGCACAATTAATCCAGCTATATCAGCCACATGCCGCAATGGATTACCACGCAAATCAAGCCGTTTTAAATGTTTTAATTGCTGAATTTCATCGGGAATAATTTGAATCGCGTTGTCAGTTAAAATCAATTCTTCCAAATGCGTGAGTTGATACACTTCTGGCGGGATAATGGGCAAATAAATATCTGAATCACCTTGCCAACCCTTCAAATCCAAAGACTTATCTTGATTCTGCGCACATTGCTGGATTTTTTCTAAGATGTCAGGTGGAGTTTTGAACATGGTTTTAATCCTTTTTTTTTGTAAATGGCTAGAGAATTTCTTATTCCCGAATGGCATCAGGAAATAAGGTAACATATTGATCATTGTTCACTGTTGATTGATAATTGCTGACTATTATTTTTAACTGTTGATTGATATGAATATATTTGCTTTTGATATAGAAACCGTACCAGATATTGAATTTGGGCGTAAATTATACGGTTATTCCACAGAAATGGCGACATTGGATGATAAAGCCGTAGAACGGATTATGCTGTATGAATGCAATCGCAACTTAGAGCATCCACTCGATACGGTAAAATTGCATTTACAAAAAATTGTCGCTATTTCCGTTGTGTTTCGTTTTGACGGTTATTTTAGAGGTGGAAAAAAAGACACGTTAAAAGCATTACCTTTGGGCAACATAGACAGCTCTGAACAAGAATTATTGCACCAATTTTTTGATACAATTAACAAATACACCTCAGCACAACCTAATTTAACGCTAGTTTCGTGGAATGGTAACGGTTTTGGTTTACCCGTTTTACACTATCGAGCCTTAAAGTATGGCATTAATGCTAATAATTATTGGCACACTAATTACACTTATCGTTATGGTACGCATCACATTGATATTATGGATAAATTAGCTAATTATCAGCCCAGTGCATTTGCCTCCCTAGACGAAATTGCTAACATGTTAGGCTTTCCCGGAAAAATGGGCATAGACAATGGTAAAGTGTGGGATACTTATTTGGCAGGTGACATCCAACCCATTCGAGATTATTGCGAAATCAATGTACTGAATATTTTCTTAGTTTATTTACAATTTGAGCTAATGCGTGGACATTTAACCTCAGAAACGCTTAGGCTCGAATATGATAGGCTGCGTGAATACCTACAACAAAGCAATAAAGCACATTTAATGGCATTTTTAGAAGCATGGCATTGATCAAGATTTTGTTTAAAGAGACTAATAGTTTATAATGCTTTAACTATCAATTACTTTTTAAATATTTTAAAGGCGTTTCTTAATTTTCATGATCTCAAAGACGCTAAATGCAATATCAAACTTCTGGATATAAAACATGTTAATTCGTAACGTATTATGCTTACTTAGCTTATTATTTTCGCCTATGCTCGCAGCGCAATCCGCTTGGGTATTGACCATTGATGACGCAATTGGTCCTGCAACAGCCAATTACATTGAGCGCGGTATCAACAAAGCTCAAGAACAACGTGCCAAATTAATTATTTTACGAATAGATACACCCGGTGGTTTAGATAGTTCTATGCGCCAGATTATTAAAGCAATTATCAACTCACCCATACCCGTTGCCAGTTATGTAAGTCCGTCGGGGGCGCGAGCGGCTAGTGCCGGCACATACATTCTATATGCTAGCCATATTGCTGCGATGTCTCCCGCAACTAACTTAGGTGCTGCAACACCAGTCCAAATAAGCAGTTTTGAGGACTTATCACCTCCCGAATTACCTGACACGAAGGAAACAGGAGCATCTTCACCACGACCAGCTACAGAAAAAAAAGCAGTTAATGATGCTGAAGCCTATATCCGCTCCTTAGCACAAATGCACGGACGTAATGAAGAATGGGCTGCTAAAGCAGTATTAGAAGCCGCTAGCCTGTCAGCACAAGCCGCCCTAGAAAATAACGTGATTGATTTAATCGCTGAAGATTTACAAGATTTATTACGTCAAATTGAAGGACGTACAATTAAAATGTTCGGACAAGCGACGATTTTAACGAATACTAGCCAACTTAGTTTAAAAATTGTAGCCCCCGATTGGCGCAGTAAACTCTTATCCGTACTCACTAATCCCAATATTGCGTATATTTTAATGCTATTAGGGATTTACGGCTTATTTTTCGAGTTAATGAATCCCGGCAGCGTCGTACCGGGCGTAATTGGTGGAATTTGTTTAATTTTAGCATTATTCGCATTTCAAGTTTTACCCGTTAATTACGCAGGTTTATTACTGATTTTACTAGGTTATGCGTTTATGATTGCTGAAGGCTTTGTGCCAAGTTTCGGCATTTTAGGAATTGGTGGCGTTATTTCATTTATTATCGGCTCGATTATTTTGCTAGACACCGACCTACCACAATATCAAATTTCTAAGACTTTAATTTTATCCATTGGTATAATCAGCATTGGATTTTTTATTTTTATCATCAATTGGGCAATAAAATCACATAAAATGCCTAAAATAACCGGAATAGAGGGTATTATTGGTGAAATCGGCGAATGTGTTGAATCAGTACCATTGCGTATACATGTACATGGCGAAAATTGGAAAGCGCAAGCAAATCAAATAATTGAAGTGGGACAAACAGTTCAAGTGACTGCAATTCATGGCTTAGAACTAACCGTTACCCCTATAGCGAGGAAATAAATGACTGCAACGATTTCTCCAGCAATCGAGCGTTTAATTACAACTATCTTTATTTCTACTGTTTTTCATGTTTTTATAATCTTTGGTATAAGTTTTCTGATACCAGAGCCGAGTCCACGTAAAAATATCTCAATGGAAGTGATTTTAGTACAAAAAAGCTCTGAATCAAAACCAGAAAAAGCGGATTTTTTAGCGCAAACAAATCAGGAAGGTGGTGGAATGGAGCAAGAAGTGCATCGCCCAACCAGCCCTACTCCCGCACCTTTTCCAGACATTGTGCCTAAACCCATCTCAACACCACCGCCTAGTGAGGCTGCAAGCAAACCGAAACCGACGCAAATTGCGCAAATTACTGCGCCAAAACCCAATAAATATAAAATCGATCCGAAACCTAATCAAATTGCACCACAAGAACCCGGTGAGCTTGGTCAAGGGAAGCAAGAAATTAATACGCCAGATATTTCTGCATTAACTTTAATTAATAATGCGCGTGCTTCTGTTGCCAGCATTCAGGCAGAGCTAGATGAAAAGTTTGTTGCGTATTCCAAACGTCCACATCACAAATTTATTAGCGCGAGTACTCAAGAATATAAATTTGCAGCGTATATGGATGCGTGGCGGCAAAAAATAGAAAATATTGGTACGTTAAATTTTCCCAAAGAAGCGCAAAAAAAGAATATTTCTGGACAATTAACTTTAGATGTGGCGTTAAACAGGGATGGTACAATTCACAGTTTGAAAATTTTAAAATATTCTAAACATGCTATTTTAGACAAAGCGGCAGTGCGTATTGTGCGTATGTCTGCACCTTTTGCCCCATTTCCACGAAATATTAGTGATGAAGTCGATATTTTACATATTACGCGCACTTGGGTATTTGAATATGGCACGGTGACAAGCCATTAATAAGCTTTTAGCTGTGGGTAACACTTATTTTTTATAAGCTGATTTTAAAAAATATCTCCAAATATAACCTTCACTGAAATGTCACATAGTTGAGTTAGAATTAATCCAGTTGAAATTCCACGATCATTAATAAATTACTTCATTGCTTAGATTGATCTTTTACGTTCTAATTTATTTTTTTTGCAATGTATAACTTAAAAATCTAAAAAAACCTAATGGTAAATTGGTCATGCAAATGCGTAAGCCCGCCTTATTTTCACTAAATAACATTAAGTCGCTTGCTAAGGGACGCTTGCCCGGACAAGTTATTATTCAATATACCGATAAATGTAATGCTTCTTGTGTTCAGTGTGGTATGCGTCAGAGTAATAAATATCCACGTACAACCTTAAATGTGGATGATACGAAACGTATTTTAGACGCAATGGTTGAGCGGGGTGTACAAGCTGTGTCTTTTACTGGCGGCGAGCCACTGTTGTGTTTGACGGAAATTACAGAATGTATCCATCATGCACGCGATATTGGAATTAAATATATTCGTACTGGAACAAATGGTTTTATTTTCAAAGGCTCACATAAAGCAGAATTTGAAGCTAAAATGCACAAAATAGCCGAAAGTCTTGCTAAATCTGGATTGTATACATTTTGGGTTAGCGTCGATTCTGCCAAGCCTGAAGTGCACGAAAAAAATCGAGGTTTACCCGGTACTATCGCAGGTATGGAAAAAGCGTTGCCTATTTTTCACGAATATGGGTTATATCCTTCAGCAAATTTAGGAATTAATCGTTATTTGGGTGGTCGTGACAATTTGCCGCCAACGGGTGACGATTTCGATGCACAAATTTTTTACCAACACTTTAGACAGAGTTTTAAACAATTTTATAGTTTTGTTGAATCATTGGGTTTTACTATCGTAAATGCTTGTTATCCCATGAGTTTGGATAAGGATGAAGCAACGGAAAATGCGGTGTATACTGCCACTTCTGAAGATGATTTTATTCGTTTTACGACGCAAGAAAAATTATCTTTATTCAAAGCACTGTTTGATACGATTCCAGAATTTCGGCACCGATTACAGATTTTTACTCCACGCAGTTCCCTAATGGCATTAATTAAACATTATGAAGGCGATACTGAAGCGAGTTACGCTTGTCGTGGTGGGATTGATTTCTTTTTTATTGATTCAAAAGATATGAATACTTATCCATGTGGCTATCGTGGTACGGAAAATATGGGGAAGTTTTGGGATTTGGATTTAAATGCGATTGATAAAAAAGCATGGTGTAAACAGTGTGATTGGGAGTGTTTCCGCGATCCGTCCGAATTGGCAGGACCACTGTTAGACGTGTTTCAGCAGCCATTAAGCTTGACTAAAAAATTGTTGACCGACCGCAATTACAGTAAATTATGGTTAGAAGATATGCGTTATTATCAAGCGTGTCATTATTTTAATGCTAATTTGGCACCTGATATGAAAAAATTAGCGAAATTCAAACCGGAAAGTTTTCGTATTTTAAAAAGTCCTAGTAGTGCTGATATTTCCGCAACCGTTCCATTAAATAGAGCAGACATATCGTTGTGACGCTAGTGCGTGCAATTGGACGCCACCGTGCATCGTCCAAAGAAAAATCTCGTTCTATGCACCGCGTAGAACGAATCACTGACACACCCCGTCATGCAAAAAGAAGTTAATGCGTCTATATCTGGCAACGACACTGTGTGTCGTCACGAAGAAATAATTATCAAAAATAATGATTATTGCTGGAATCTATCTACAAAGTTAAAATACGTTTTGTTTTTCAATCTGAAAATCACGCTAAAACGCGCTATACTAAGCCTACATTTCAATTTAAAGGTCTTTTATGATGAAAACACTCACTTTTTGGACGATTTTATTATGTAGTTCGACTCTCACGGCGGCGGAAATTGACCTCAGTAAAGCCTACATCATTCCAGATGGCACAAAAAAAACAAATGAATTGGTGATTGGTGGCGTAGAAACAATAAGCGGTGATAGGGTTTTGATTGAGGATTTTCTGTTGAATTTTTTTGTAGATGAGGAAAATTTACAACAGGTTGATGTGTTAGGCACGAGACAAACTGTTGACGCAGATTTGTTACAACAACGCCTACGCGGTACAACGTGGGTTGGCGATTATAATAGTGGACAAACTGTTTATCTGACAACTTTAACTTTTCAGACTATTCAAAATGGTTTTGTCGTAGCGGAAGTAGAGCATAGAACCGCTGAGCCTGAGCCTAGTAAAAAATTAGTGGTGCAGGTTTTAGGCGAAATTAAAACGCAATTTTTAGTAGATTTAGATGCCGATGACCCTAACAATGATCCGACTTGGGTTGATGCCAGCACGAATGATGTGATTTATCCAGAATCTTACATTAGACATTTAATCCGTTTACGTCGTGGTGATTATATCGAAATGATTCATCCCGGACGCGGCTGGGGACGTTTTAATGTGTATGACTTGGCATTGGAAGATGGTAAGTTGAAAGGTAGTGTTTACGTGCCTGCGGAAAATTATAGTAGTGCAAATACACTTGGTAACGGTACGATAGACTTATCTGAACAAAGCCCTATACCTATTATACGAGATAATAGTGCATTTGAGTAATTTATTGATTGTTAATTAACAATGCCAGTAGTGTAATTGGTCAATTTGGGTGTGCAAAGTGTCTGTTTTGCGACTAGATTAAATTTTTTGGCTTGCTATATGCCAGTGTGTCATATCACAATTGATTTTGAGGAGGAATAAATGCGTTATTGGGTATTGAGTTTATTAATATTATTTTCCACTACTGGTATTGCTACTACTAGCCCTTGTTATTATAGAGTAACTGGTGTAAAACAAGATGATATGTTATGGATTCGATCAGGACCTGACGTTAGTTATTTGCGAGTTGGAGCCATTCCGCCGACTGCAACCGAAATTCTCGCTACAGGTGTTGACATCAACGTAGACGGAACTTATTGGTTACCGATTCGTTATCAAGGTGTTTATGGCTGGGTTAATCGTAACTTTTTGTTGGAAGATTGTCGTTGTGCCTACCAAGTCGAAGGAGTTGAAGCTGACGATCAACTTTGGGTACGCGCAGGTCCTAGTGTGAAATATGAAAAAGTAGCAGCAATTCCGCATAACGGTACTGGTATCCAAGTTACAGGTATGACAGTCCAAGTGCAAAAAGATTATTGGACAACAATGCGTTACAAAAATATTGAAGGCTGGGTTAATCAACATTATTTGACCAGACAATGCGATTTAGCCCCTTTATCAGAATGTGATTATAAGATTATTAATGTCAAACCTAATGATAGCCTAAATATGCGCTTTGGACCGAGTACCAAATATGAAAAAGTCATTGCAATTCCAGCAAATGCTAGTGACATTCAGTTAATGGGTGAGCCGCTTACCGTGAAAAAAACCACTTGGATACCAATACAATATGCAGGTAAAACAGGTTGGGTCAATCAGCATTATGTACAGAAAAATTGTCAAACTCAACCCGTTATTAATCAACAAGATACTTCCCTCAAATAGGTTTTAGTTTATGAAATGGCAACTGTTTATTTTTTTATTAAGCACATCAATACTATCGGTGCAGGCTAATGAGCTACTTAATCAAGCGATTGACGACATCCTAACAGCAAAATGTTTAGATCATAATCAAACCTCTGTCAGTATCATATCTCTTCCTCAAGGTGAGCGAGTATATGGCTATAATCCCAGTACGCCATTGCTGCCGGCTTCAACGCTTAAAGTGGTGACAACTGCCGCGTCTCTAAATTACTTAGGACCAGAGTTCCGCTTTCGCACTGCAATTTATCATACTGGTGAAAGGGTAGGCGACACGATTGATGGCGATTTAGTCATTAAAGGCGGGGGCGATCCAAAATTAAGCGCGGAAAATTTATGGCGAATTGCAGAACAATTAAAAAATAGTGGTGTGAGTTTAGTAACGGGTCATTTAATTTATGATCTTTCATTCTTTGATATTTTGGATAAGGCACCGGCGTGGGAAGAGGTGCGTAGTCAACGCGCTTATGATGCTAAATTGAGTGCATTATCATTAAATTTTAATACTATTACCGTACACGCTTTACCCACTATACCCGGACAACCGCTTAAAGTGTGGTTAGAACCTTCACCACGTTATATCCAACTAATCAATAATACGCATACTGCTTCGAGTAATAAAAATACCATTTCCGCTAAACGAGATGTTGATGAATATGGGCAGACTCACATTAAAGTATTTGGACGACTATCAGATCGGGCTGATGAGAAAATAATTCGTTTAAATGTATTAAATCCCGCTCGTTATGCGGTTGAAAGTTTTCGCAGCATTTTAGCTGAGACCGGTATCCAGATTACGGGTAGCACATTACAAATGAAAACTCCTGTTAATGCAAAATTACTATATACCCACGAATCTGAAACTTTATCTTTGATTTTAAAAGAATTGAATACATTTTCTAATAACTTTATCGCAGAGCAAATCATTAAAACGATGGCTGCTAGACAATTAGGCGAACCCGGTAGCCATGTACAGGGTTTACAATTGGTCGCGGATTTTTTACGGGAATCAGGTGTACATGCACAAGGTTTAATTTTAGCGGATGGTTCAGGTTTATCACGGCGCAACAGATTTACCACGCAGGCAATGACAGATTTATTAGCTTGTATGTACCCACGCTTTGATATTGGTCCCGATTTTCTCGCTTCATTACGGGTTATGGGCGCAGATGGCGTGCATTCCAAACGGTTAGCGAATTCACCAGCTAAGGCGAAAATTCGGGCGAAAACCGGTACACTAAGAAAAGTCAGTACATTAACGGGTTATGTACCCAGTCAAACTGGGGATTTATATGCTTATGCGTTATTTTTAAATAATAATCGTTGTGGTTATCACGGCGCGGATAAGATCGAAGATAAAATTATCAACGCAATCTATCAGTATGGTGGTCGTTCTATGTATAGTGCTAGCCGTTCTGCAACGATAAAATAATTTATGCGAAAATAATAAAAAATAATCTTTTTTTCACATTGGGCAACTAACGGAATTTTCACCATATTTTCAATCGTATTTCACAAGTTTAGATTGAGTCTGTTGTAGTTTTCGCAAGAGGTCACTAAAATAGACTTTTTTTTAAATTACGTGCCCAATGTGGGTTATAGAGTTGTAAGATTTAATTAAATCAAACAGTTGCTTTCTGTAGGCGCGGATCGCAGATTGGTACAAGCTAAATTTTCAATCTGACAATAAATATTGCACAACAATACCAAGAAATATAACGAAACCGAACCAATGATTATTTAAAAATGCTTTAAAACATAATGCAGGTTTACGATCTTTAATTAACCATTGCTGGTACAATGCAAGTCCTAGCGCACCAAGTACACCAATATGATAAATCCAATGAAATTGTAATGTCCAACCTAATGCAAGTAGTAGAATCAAAACTAACGCTTGTAATCCCGCAATGATGACTTTGTCAGCTTTGCCAAATAGAATTGCAGTAGATTTCACCCCAATTTTTAAATCATCTTCCCGATCTACCATTGCATACATCGTATCGTATGCGATAACCCACAATATATTGATAAAAAATAACCACCACGCAATTAAGGGCACTGTATTGAGTTCAGCCGCAAATGCCATAGGAATCGCCCAACCAAATGCTGCTCCTAAAAAGATTTGTGGCAAATAGGTGTAACGTTTCATGAAAGGATAGATTGCTGCAAGTAGTAGTGCAATGACAGATAGTTGTACGGTTAGCCAATTGAGCAATAAAACCAGCCCGAATGCACTCAAACACAGTAGCATAAATAAAATTAATGCTTCTTTTTCTGAGACGTGACCGCTTGCAATAGGTCTTTCTTTGGTACGTTGAACGTGGAGATCAATACGGCGGTCGGCGTAGTCGTTAATCACGCAACCCGCAGACCTCATTAAAATTACACCGACAATAAAAACAATCGTAATGAGTTCAGTAGGTTGTCCTGATCCAGCAATCCAAACAGCCCACAAAGTAGGCCACAACAACAAGTAGATACCTATCGGACGATGTAGGCGTGTGAGCAAAGCATATTGATATAAACGATCAATTAAGTAAGTAGAATAAGTCACAACGATTTGCTTGTTAAATAAATTATCATACCAAAAAAGTAAAAAAATAGGTAAACTTTGCACTTACATTCAGCAATTCTCATTTTAAATTTCATGAATGTCGTGGGACGCTGGTGCGTCCTGCTGGGTGACAACGCGGTGCGTCGTCACGAGTCAAAATGAGAATTGCTGACTTACATTTTGTACTCTGCGAAAATAAACCCTAAATTAACCCAAAGTCAGTAAAAGGACTGATGTACTTATCTTTGATTCTTAAAACCGCGTAATTCCTACAGAATTTAAAAATTAACAAAATCTCTAATCTCATATCGAGCAGTTTGTTTTTAACTTTTGAGTTTTTCCTCGTTTTTTTCGCCTTATTTGCAAAATGAATTTTGTACGCCTGAATCATTTTGAGTACATAATTTTACATATTGCTAACTTGAATTAAAAACACTGTCTACAATCTGTTAGAATAACGCCAAAAATAATACATCAAGAATTGAGATGGAGAGCACTATGCCGCAAATTTTTCATGCACTCACGTTACATTTGCATCAACCGCCAGATAATCTGCAATTGTTGATAGATACTAATCCGAAAGAAGCAGAGCAAATTCTTCATTGCTATGATCGCATTACTCGTTTTGCGCATAGATATGCCAATATCGCACATCTACATGTTGCCTTTTCCGGTTTGTTATTACAACAATTACAACAACCTACAATCATCGATCAATATCGTCAATTCATAGATATTCCTGCGATGTTAGAAAGTTACCGTTTAGCAAAAAATATTGAATTGCTTGGTGTAGGTATGTATCACCCTATTTTTCCTTTAATTTCACCTACCGATTGGGATACGCAACTGCAATTGGAGCGTGATTTAATGCAAAAAGTATTTGGACGTGCGCCGCGTGGTTTTCTGCCTCCAGAAATGGCGTTTTCAATGCAAATGATTCCTTCTCTCGTTAAGGTGGGCTATGAATATGTACTAATTGATGCCAGTAACATACATCCAGAGCATGAACAAGTCGATGTTTTTCAACCTTATGTAGCGCATTATGATGATGTTAGCATCACTGTGATTCCAATCAATCGTGATATTTCCTATGCACAAAAAACAGGTTTAGACCCTGTGTGGTTTGCTCATGAAGTGCAACATCAAGTATGGCATTCCGCGCGACCCGATGCACCACGTTTATTGTCTACTTGGTCGAATGGGGAAAATAAGCGTTGGTTTCGTTCTGAAGAAGATGGTTTTTTTGGACACTTTTTCGCACCTTATGTCGAACATGCAGAAAATGGAGAATATCCGGTATTACCTATCAGTATTAGCGAGTATTTGAGACAACATCCTGCAAATATGCACGCTAGTATTGAAGTAGGGACAATTGCATCAGGCTATGGATTGGCGAATTGGGGCGGGTCGGACGCGCAACGTCATGCAATCGCAAAAATGCGTGATATACGTCAACGTTACGAAAAATTGATGCAGGTAGATTTGTCCAAGACAGATAAAACGAAATTAGAAATAATTAAGCAACAGATATTAATGAGTCAATCAAGTTGTTTTTTATTTTGGGGTGATGAGTGGATTCAAAAATTATTTGAGTTTTTGCAACCAACTGAGCAACAATTATCAGAGCTAGAGGTGATTTATTTCGATCCACCGCCGCCGGCACCAAAACAACCTATCGCAACCCCACAGCCATTAGTATTATCTAAAAAGCCTCATAAAAAAGCTGTTTTACCTGATCAACCTCTACGACCTAGTAATGAGGAGGTAGTTGAATCTGCTAAATCTGCTTATCGTCCAATTCGACCAAGTTTACCGCCCATCGCAAAACCAGAAGTGAAAGCGGAATCTAAGCCCATCGCAAAACCAGAAGTGAAAGCGGAATCTAAGCCCATCGCAAAACCAGAAATCAAAGCGGAATCCGAATCCGTCGCAAAACCAGAA
>CAYMCP010000087.1:0-12288 GCA_964388965.1 uncultured Thiotrichaceae bacterium
TATAGACCGGCTGGGGCTATCGGAATGAGTTTGAGTTTCGTACCACGTTTGAAGTAATAAAAGCATTGTCCTTCGCCTCTATCACAATCAATACCTGCAGGTTGACTTACAACACGTCCGTTTGGACTGCCAACGAAAACCCAGAAAGCATCTGGTACAGGTGTAGATGGAGGTAGTTCGCCGTTACCAGGTGGAGCTGGTTCGCCGTTATCAGTAGGAGTATCACTACCGCCGCCCGTTGTGGTTTCTGGCACGTCAACAGGATTAACTTTCGCAACCACTTCACGCAGTACATCCATCATCGCTGCAACATAAGCATTTACTGCGTTTACATCGCCAGATTTGACTGCTTCTATGTCTACAAATATGCCATTGGTTTGTGTTGTCATACATTCATAGACTTGTTTCGCACTGGCAACTGTACCCGCAGAAGTCGCATCACATTGAGCTGCATCTTCACTACGCATACGACGTGTTAACTGACCTGATAACTCCCCTGTAACACAATCACCACTGAGAAATGTGTCAAACGTAACGTTTTTAGCATTCATTACAGTTTTTGGTTCATCAGCATCTGTATCAGGGTGGGCTGAAGCATCTGTCACAAGAATAATACGTCCATTATTATTGACTAAACTTACCGCTTGAATCATTGCAGAAACTGTATTTTCAGGGCAGAAGTATTTATCATCACCACCGCTGACTTTAATATTTTGTAATAAGCGAATTACTGAATCTAAATTGTCTGTCACAATCGTGTCGGTAATTTCATCTTTAAACAAAATAACGCCTACTTTTGGTGCTTGTTTACCGTTGTTATCAAGTTCATCAGTTAATATCGTTAAAGCTTCAATAACTGCTTGAATATCATTATCCATTGAACCTGTAGTGTCAATTAATAACATCACATCAGCACTATCAAAAGTTGTTACAGGACTAATGACAATTGCTTTTCCGCTATTAGCGACAGGCTCAAAGTTTTTAGCCGTTGTTTCAATTTTATGTTGATGTGTACCTGTGTGTGTTGCTTTGGCTGTAATGTAAATATTTGCCGTACTGTTTTCTGGAATAGGATTTAGGTTACATGTCACAATACCTGTTTCATGTCCACAATTACCAAATTCATTGGCATCAACACTGATAAATGAAACACCATTAGGCAACTGAAGTTTAACAACTGCGTCATTTGCAATAGATGTACTGTATTTACCATTAACGACACGTACCGTATAAACCAGATTACCATTTAACAATGTAGGACTTGGTGATGCCCATGTTACAGCTCTGAAATAGGGATAAACACGGGTTTGTAAGGTATCATCTTCGTCGGGATATTGTTGAGATGTAAGGTTTGCATGAGTTATCAATGTGCCTGCTTGGATTGGACGTGTATGAGTATCAACAACCCAGTTTTGCCCAACAGGTAAATTATTAAGTTGACAACTAATATTTGCATTTCCATCATAATTACATGTACCACCTTGTGTTTCAACACTGACATCTGCATGGTCTGTAGATAATGTCTGCGTGAATTGAATACCCGTTGCAGTCGTATGACCATTATTGTTAATGACTGTAGAATAAGTTAATAAGGGTTCACCTTCTTCCACAACATCAGGCATTCTTTCAATTGTCACATCAAGTGCAGAACGTGGTGCTGGAACAGCAAGTGTCACTTCTGGAGAATTATGACTAGTTACAAACTTCATAGGTTCAAATACATAACCATTTAAAGATACTTCTAAGGTATGTTCTTCTTCTGGCAAACCTGTGATAAACCATTCACCTTTTTCATCAGTTGTTACAATGATGCCACCTGCTTCTACTTTTGCACCAACAAGAGGGTTACCTTGCTCGTCAAATATTGCACCACTTGCAGAGAACTTACCCGTACTGACAGTCATATCTAATACATGGTCTAGCATAGCTAAATCACTTTCTTTGTCTTGAGTTGTAACAAGGAAAAAGCCACCAGTTTCTTCACTTAGATTTTGATAAATTAAAGCAGAATTTGCACTTCTATCACATAGCTTAGCAAGCAATACGTGAGTTTTAACAAGATTTTGCTGTAGTTGCTGAATAACCATATCCATATCTTTGGTTGGATTGGTCGCTGTTGCTAGAAATAAATGCCCACCTTCCTTAATATTTGTTACAGCATATTCAATCGCTTCAACTGAGTTCGAGTCACACGTATCTGATTCAGATGTTTGTAATGCTCGAATACGTCCAATCACTTCACCTAAATTGTCAGTCACAACACGGGTTGTTACTACGTTATCAGCAAATGTGATTAACTCAATAATAGGCAATGTTGGAGGTTCATCAGGTTGGAATTGTTGGATAAATTCTAAATAAGCATCTTTAGTCGGCGGATTATTTTCACTAAACTGATTTAACCAATTTTCAACTTCATTATCGCTTGGGGAGATAGGACCTCTAGCAATTAATAATTTTGTTAAACTGTTAGCAACGTCATCAAGTTTGTCTTCAATCAGATAATGACCATCTAATACAATAGATACATCTGCTTTTCTACCATCACGCGGTGTAATCACTTCTGGTTGTACAACACCAACACGAATCAAAGCTTGCTTTTTAACAGTTGGATCAGATTGTGATGTTACTGTAACAGTCAATTCTGATTGTTCATTGGTAAGCCCCGGTAATCCTACATTAAAGATTACATCAGAACGACGTAAACCATTTACACTAATTTCTGCTGGATAAGTTGCATTAAGCCAACCTTTATTATCTTGGGCAGTGATTTTATAAGTATCTGTAGTAGGACCATTATTTAAGATTGTCACTTGAACAGGTAATACAGAGTTTGATTGACCTTTAGCTTGGCTTTGATAGTGCAAATCTGCAAAGTGTAAAATTTTGCTAGGACTCACAGTAACTTCAGGTGCATCCGCTAAATCTTCGATAGTCACACCTTCGTCAAGTAACACATTGTCTGCATAGACTTCAACTTTTTCAGCCGCTTGAAAAACTTTATCGCTTAAGCCACGTAAATCAATGGTACTGTTTTCACCCACACTTAATACGATATTTTTATAGGCTTGTACTGCATTGGGAGCAAGTCTACGCAAATCTACTTCGGCATCATCGCCAGCATAAATGTAGATAGTATTGGCATTGGTTAATCGTGTTGTTTCGTCTACAGTTAATATGGTTGGTTCAAATCGTATCACTTCCGTAACAGTTGGATGTTTTTGAACACGGTCTAGAGTTGCACCATCACACCCTTTAGTTAAACCTCCAAGATGACCCAAGTTAATGCTAAGGTTACCACCTTTACCGCCTGCAACATCAAATAATTTATCTCTTCCAGTAATGGTAATTGATTTAATACCAGTCAAAACACTATCAACCCAACTAGCAGCCTTAGCTTCAAATTTAGATTCTTGAGTACCTACACCTTCTGCATTGCCTCCACAACCTGCTACTAAGTTACCAGAACTTTCAGATTCATTTAAGTTGTATGCTGATACATGAACAGATCCACCATGTCCAGCATAGGCATTACCATAAACATATTGAGACCAGCTTTTGAAAAGAGTTGCATTACCACCATTTCCTGCTGATAGCGAACCTGAGTTAGTAAATTCATTTGGAAAAATACCAATGTGACCACCGTCACCACCCCAAGCATTTACAACTCCACTACCTGTTTCGTAATAAGGAAAAGGTATATCATCACCCCCACGTTTTGCATCAATGGTGCCGTTATTGATAAAACGACCTGCAAAAATACTCACAGTACCAGCGTCAGTTGCATTGTAATAATTACTACCAACAAGTGAACCAGTTACACCATTTGCAGTTTTAATTGTGCCTTCATTACGAATAACATTTGCAGTGAGTACCACATGATTAGATGGACTTGTACCTTTATTTTTGGCAGTAATTAATGAGCCTTTAATACATAATCCTGCAACCTGAATACGTTGATTACCTGATGGTAAAGAGACAGTGTGACCACTCTCAATCAAAACAATATCGGTATCTTGTACTTTCTTAAGAAAACCATTTTTATCCTTCCAGCTACCAGTCCATTGTCCATAGCTTTTTGTAGAAATAGCAGTTGCTTTTGAAATATCACACACATTAGCAGTAGATGAGATAATTGTAGATGGTCTAATCATCACCATTGCATTTCTAGCATCAGAACTTCCATTTGCTTTTACCGTTAGAGATGCTTCATAAAGTCCTTGCTCAAAGTAAGCATGTTGTGGAGCAGGTACATGAACCAATAAATTGTCAGCCCCATCTTTAAAATAGCTTTTGCCTGTAGAAACACTACCAGAAAAGCTATTGCCATCTCCAAAATTCCAAGTATAGCTTAAAGAGTTAAGCTGAATTTCGTCAGATTGGTGGTGCTTAGTTTTACAGCTTGTGAATACGACGAGCTTTTTCTTACAAACTCTTTCAGTCCAACGTTTAATGTAACCAACACCAACGCTAGCACCACTAAAACTGACATTCACGCCTTCTGTACCTGTTCGCTCAGCAGGGCTATTAATTAGCAAAGCTGAGGCGGAGTGACTTGCAAATGCACCCACCAGTACAGTTGAGGCAATAATATGCTTCAACGATAAAAGTTTCATCATTGTTCTCCTGAAATAATGATATTAAAAAAAACCAAGTGAAATTGGTGATCTCACTTGGATATAGATAAAAATTAATAATTGACACATGCCTTGTCAGAAATAGCTAAACCCTCAACATCATCAAAAGGTATTTCGACATTGCGGGTTATCACAGATTTACAATTAACAACATCAAACGCATGTAATTGAAAACCTGTATGATGAGAACCAAGTAATAAATACTCTTCTGGTGAAATAGAAAGAGGTAACTTGGTTAAAGCTTCTGTTTTATGAGGTAAGTTTGAACAAAGTATTTTTGATTCACCTGTTGCTGGAATGTATTGCCATAACTGCGAACCAAATGACGCATAAAGTGCAGTATTATCAGCACTCCAAGTTAAATCACCTACTTTGAAAGAAAATGGAGCGAGAAGTGTACCTTCGCCCGTATTTGGATTGATTTGTCCTAAGCCGTCGTGTTCAGCCCATGCCCATAACACATCACCTGTAGCATCAAAACTAAGACTGGTTACACCTTTGAATCCAGTTGCGCCAATTGGACTTAATTCACTTGTTTCAGGATTAAATTGATACAAATAACCTTTAGGATTACCTTGGGCATTGTCACCAGATGCAACAAAAATATGTTGTGTTGTTGGATGAATTGCCATCGCTTCAATGTCATAACCTAAATGCAACTCACCTAATTTGCGTGTAATATTTTCTACAAGGTCATGTACAAAGAATTGGCTATCGTTAAGAGCTTGGTCTTGTACGCCATATAACAAACATACTGGCTGATTAACTGAAACAGATTGAACAGTTGCCACAAAATCCATGTATTTAGCTGTGACACCATCAGAATCAATATTTTCAAGCACATAATAGTAAGTTTGACCAGCAGAAACTTGTTCATCCTTAAAGCTCTGAAAACTCTGAAAAAGTTTGTAAGTCATTGATTTTAGGTGGAGCGTATTTGCATAAGTGATTGATTTTATTATAGGCAAAAAAAGTTTTTCGGAGTTCTCAGTACTAGAAGAACTCGTGCTGATAATGATAATTTCACAGTCATTGTTGGGCAGAACGTATCACCAACGGGTTCTGAAAATATCTTTAATGTTAATAAAAATCCTGATGGTAGTCTTTCGTTAGTTAATAAACAGTATCCAACTGTAACAACGACTTTGGGAGAAAATGGCAGCTACACAATTACCGATTCGGAGTTTCCTACGCATGTTGTTAGTGTTGATGATGATGGTAATCTAGTAGTTTCAGATAGCGAATTTCCTGATGCTTCTTTATCAGTTTCTCCTGATGGTACGCAAATAGTTCAAGATAAAGAGTTTGAAGGAGTTTCTCTGCTTTTAAACGGAAACGACAGTAGTTATACAATTACTGATGAAGAGTTTCCTGATTTAATTGCTACTTATAATCCTGATGATGAAAGCTATGTTGTTACTGATACAGTTGAAAATTTAACCGTTTATATTGATAGCCAAGGTAATTATACGGTTATTGATAATGAAAGCGGCACATGTTTAGAAGTAACTAATTTACGTGGAGGATTATTTAAGAAAATAGGTGCTTTTTTTAATAAAATTGCTAAGTTTGTTGCAAAAATAGCCAGCTTCGTTAAGAAAATAGCTAGTTTTATCAAAAAGGCTTTACCTATTGTCATCAAAGTCTTAAAAGTTGTTAGTGTTGTTACCTCAGTATTAGCTCCTATTTTTCCACCTCTGTGTCCTGTCTTATGTGCAATTTCTGCTTTTACAGGAAAACTTGCAACTTTCTTGAAAACCAGCTCTCCAGCAATTAATGCATTTTTAGATAAGACGATTGATATTGCAGAAAAAGTTGAAAAGGGTGCAAATAAAGTTGCTGCTTGGACAGAACCAAAAGAAGAGGATAAAAACACTAAACGTGTTATTCGGCGTATTCCACGTAACTCATTGGATACATTGAATTGTAAACCACCTCCAACATTGGTATTAGATTATTTGGTGGGTGCTAAGCATGATTCTTATCATACTTTAACATGGGCGACACTTGCTGAATTTGGCAACCAAGGTTTTAACATTTGGCGTACGACTAAGCTTGATTCATCTGGCAATCCTATCAATTTAACTCAGCTTAATAGTGAAATGATCGCGGCTCAAGCTGATGCTCAATGGGGTACAACTTATAGCTTTACTGAGAACTCCGAAAAACTTTTTTTGCCTATAATAAAATCAATCACTTATGCAAATACGCTCCACCTAAAATCAATGACTTACAAACTTTTTCAGAGTTTTCAGTAAATAATGATATAAATTGATTATAACTACGAAGCTATCGCTGCATAAAACTGTATAAATCATTATTAAAAATAACTTGTATTATCAATACTTGTGAGTTATGTAAAGTTTACATACAATGGACTATCTCAAAATATTTGAGAATTGATACATGGTAGTCATAATGGTCCCAGTATTACGTGAAAGGATCGTAAGACTATCAAGCGTGGTGGCTTTGTTGTAGACCGTGATGAATGCGCGTAGGATTTTCCTCCGTCTATCGCTGGCTCCACCTAATCCCTAATTAAGGGTGCATATTAATGAATATTAATAAAATAAGATCGGAATGTAATAATTAAAGTGAGGTAGTTGTTTTGCAAGGTTTACTCTCCATCATTATTCCCACCTTAGATGCTCAAACGAGTATTGTTGATACATTATTACCATTACAAACACTACGTGAACAAGGTCATGAGGTGATTGTGGTTGACGGTGGTAGTAGCGATCAAACTTGTCAACTCGCAATACCTTTAGCTGATCAAGTTGTTAGCAGTCTACGTGGGCGTGCGCAACAAATGAACTTAGGGGCGCAAGTTGCCACAGGTAAGGTATTCGTTTTTCTCGATGTTGGTACTTTCTTACCACAATATGCTGATTTGATGATTTTAGTTTGCTTATTAAGCCGTCGCAAAGATTGGGGACGGTTTGATATTCACCTAGAAGGTACAAAATTCTCTTTGCGCGTGATTGAAACATTCGCTAATTTACGTTCACGTTTAACGGGTATTGCGACAACTGAACAAGCTATATTCGTAAAACGCAGTACGTTTGAACAAATACAAGGATTTCCAGAAATTCCTATTTTAGAAGATATTAGTTTAAGTCGGCAATTAAGGCGCAAAAGTCGCCCTGTATGTTTGAAAAATAAAGTAACCGTATCAGAGCAACGTTGGGCAGAAAAAGGTTTAATGCGTACAATCGTTAGCATGTGGAAATTGCGTTTTGCCTATGCTTTGGGCGTAAGTCCCTGGACACTAGAAAAACGGGTGGTGCTAGATAAGTAGTGAATTTTTGATATTGTAAAGCAAATCGTAAAATTAAGGTCGAAATGTCAATTTGTCCAAAAAGCTTGAAAATCACATCAGGACTAGTTGGAATTTTGTACATCAGTATAATAATTATTTATCCAATTAAAATTTAACTTATTTCACTATTTAGACAAGCCTACCGCTTAACTTAATGGTATTGTGCGCCATTTTCCTATGTCAATTTGACAGCATTTCTTTTCCAATGTAAAAATGTTTAAAATACAATCAATAAACTATTTAGTTAGCTCTGATTTGCGCAACGAAATTTCTCTATCCTGAGGGTGAATACTGACAAAATGACATAAAATCAATTGATTCCAAAAAGACTAAAAGTTTATAAATTCAAAATGTTACCTAATAAAAAACAAATGGTTTATAAATTGCTAAAATCTTATTTACATGGTAATAACCTCTGTAGGTCATCATTGAAAACATAAGGTCTCTAGCTGCACGAGTTAGAGACCTTTTTTAACGTATGGAGTCTGGTGAATGGATACACTACAAAATTATCTCAATATTAATCGCCGTAGCTTTCTCAAAACCACTGCACTAACCTCAATTACTCTATCTACTGGTCTCATTTCAGCCAAATCTCAAGCCTACGCTTACGAGCCGTACTACAAAGATGATGAATTAGAAACCGTTGTGACCAGTTGTGCGCATAACTGTGGGTCACGTCATGCCCTAATCGCACATAAAAAAGGCGATGTGATTGTACGTTTATCTACTGATGATGGACGCTTTCAAAAAGACGGTGTATATGGCAAAGATACTGAGGAAGAACCACAATTACGCGGCTGTTTACGTGGGCGTTCCTACCGACATCGAATTTATTCTCAAGAACGTTTGCTATATCCGATGATGCGCGTTGGTGCGCGTGGTGAAGGCAAATTTCGCCGAGTAAGTTGGGAAGAAGCATTAAACTTTGTCGCTAATAAAATGCAATACATTAAAAACGTCTATGGCAACACCGCATTACTCGATCAAAGTTATGCAGGCGCGTCGTGGGGTGTATTACACAAATCTGACCAAATTGAAGGTTTACTAGGTCGATTTTTAGGTATGTTTGGTTGCCGTACCAGTTCATGGTCAGTTCCCTCATATCAAGCAACGACATTCAGCTCAAAGATTACTTTTGGCACAATTCAAGACGGTAATGAAGATGATACATTTGCGCACTCTAAGCTGATTATTATGTGGGGCTGGAATCCCGCTTATACCTTTCACGGTGGTAATACCTTTTATTACATGCGTTTAGCTAAACAGCGTGGCTGTAAATTCGTCCTAGTTGACCCGCAATATACTGATTCTGCATCAGCTTATGATGCGTGGTGGATTCCGATTCGCCCTAATACCGACGCGGCAATGATGGCAGGTATGGCACATTATATTTTTACTAATGAATTGCAAGACCAAGATTTTATTAATAAATTTGTGCAAGGTATGGACGCGGAAACGATGCCAGATTGGGCACGTGATCAAGAAAATTTTAAAGATTACATTTTAGGCAAATCGGACGGACAGCCAAAAACGCCAGAGTGGGCGGCAGAAATTTGCGGTGTCGCTGCCAAAGACATTAAAAAATTAGCTGATATGTACGCAACAACTCAACCGGCTGCATTAAAAGCCTCTTGGGCACCGGGGCGTAATGCTTACGGTGAGCAGTACAATCGAATGGCTGCCGCATTGCAAGCTATGACCGGAAATATTGGTATTTTGGGAGGATGTGCTGAGGGCGTAGGCAAAGGTTGGCACGCAGAGTCAGTTGCTTATCCTTATGATGATAATAGTAATATTTGGTTTCAGTCTATTAAATCAGATCGTTGGGCGCATTGCGTATTGAATTATCCGAATGTGAAACGTGAAGAAATTGGTTTGTGGCCACGTAGCGACGAAACAGATGGACATATTCCTAATATTCGCGGTATTTTTTGGCAAGGATCAGATTGGTTTAATCAATTGACAAATATTAATAAGGAAATTCAAGCGATTCATAAATTAGAATTAGTAGTGTGTATGGATTCGACAATTACGCCATCAGGTTTATGGGCGGATGTGCTATTACCTGTTGCAACTCATTTTGAACGCCATGATGTCGCATTACCTTGGTATAAAGGGCATTATTACATTCATCGTCCTAAAGTAATTGAATCTATGGGAGAAAGTAAAACAGATTTACAAATTTTTACAGAACTTGCTTACCGTCTAGGTTTTGGTAAGGAATATAATCCTAAAGCAGAACGGGGTTACTTTTTTGATAATGATGCAGTAGATGAACAATTTCTCAAAACGTGGTGGGAAGATAAAGTTATGCAACATCAACAAGTTGAAATGTCTTGGGAAGAATTTAAGCGAACAGGGATTTATAAATTTAAACTTGATCGTCCACATGTCGCATTTCAAGACAATGTGGAAAAGGGTGTTGCTTGGAATACTCCATCAGGAAAAATTGAAATTTTCTCGTCTAAATTGGCAAAATACACAGATTGGACTAAAACATCTTATGGTTCGTATATTCCTGCGATTCCAAAATGGATTGAACCTTGGGAATATCTCGGCAGTGAAAAAACTAAAAAGCATCCATTTCACTTAATCAGTCCACATCCACGTTGGCGTACCCATTCAATTTTTAATAATATCGCAATTTTACGTGAAACTTACGCGCAAGAAGTAACAATAAATAGCAGTGATGCGATGAAATTAGGCATTAAAACTGGCGATACGGTGGAAGTGTATAATGACAGAGGTAAAGTAGTTGTTCCAGCTTATGTGACTCAGCGTTGTATGCCAGGTGTAGCGGTATTGCATGAAGGAGCATGGATGGATTTGGACGAAAACGGCATTGATAGAGCGGGTAATCCGGACTTTTTAACTGATGATAATCCTAGCCCCGCAGGTGCTTTTGCTTACAACACGGTGTTGGTGAATATCCAAAAAACCTGCTTAGAACATCGCTCAGGTTGGGATAAATTGGCAACCTCTCGTAGCCACCTGTTTAGACGCGATAATTAATTTTTAATTTAATCCGAGTTCGACGTAAAAATCTAAAAATTATATCGAACTCAGATAATGTTAAGTTAAATATCCCGACCAATTGCTTTTGCGATTGCGCTTAATTCGAGCACTAATGTTTTTAATTCATCTGGAGAGAGTGCTTGATCGGCATCGCACCACGCTTCACATGGTGTAGGGTGCATTTCGATTAATAAACCGTCGGCACCGGCTGCAATAGCTGCTTTTGATAATGATGGGACAAGCCAAGCTTTACCACCTGCATGACTAGGGTCTACGATAACAGGTAAATGGGTTTCTTTTTTCAAAACGGGAATTGCCGTGACATCTAACATATTACGGTAAGCTTTTTCAAAACCACGTACACCACGCTCGCACAAAATAATATTATGATTACCACCTGCTGCAATATATTCAGCCGACATAAGCCACTCTGAAATCGTAGCGCACAAACCACGTTTTAAAATCACCGGTACGTGGACTTTACCCACTTCTTTTAGTAGATCAAAATTTTGCATATTACGTGTACCGATTTGAATCACGTCTACACCACGTTCTAAAAAGCTGTCTAATGCACGCACATCCATCAATTCAGTTACAACAGGTAATTTGTACTTATCGGCGGCATTTTTGAGTATGTCTAAACCCTCGACACCTTTACCTTGAAAGCTGTAAGGACTGGTACGAGGTTTAAACGCACCGCCGCGCATTAAACGACAACCTGCATTAGTAACACCTTGTGCTGCTGTGTCCATTTGCGCTTGGGTTTCAACCGAGCAAGGTCCACCAATTATTTGTATTGTATTACCACCTAATTTAACACCTGAAATATCAATCATCGTATCTGCTTCGTGCCATTCTCGTGCTACTATTTTATAAGGTTTAACGACTCGGATCACTTTTTCAACGCCAGATAAAGCCTCAAGTGATTCTTTTGGTATCTGACGTTCGTCACCAATCGCGCCAATAATAGTACGCTCTACGCCACGCGACACATTAGTTGTTAAACCTACCTCTTCTATTTTTTTCTCGACGGCTTTTATTTCTTCCTCTGACACCTGCGCATTCATGATAATAATCATATAATTTTCCCTTATAGGCATTATTAATAGAGTCAATCAGTTTCATACAAATAAAATTATCTGTCAACCGGAATACATCTATTCCAGCAATTCTCATTTTAAATTTCATGAATCTAGTCAATACCTTCGCCAAAGGTTGGAAAAAATGAGCACACGGGTAAAAAGTAAAGAGTCGAAATCCACCGCTTTTTATCAGCCAATTGCTCATGAACGAAATTAGCACAATTCTCCTATGTTG
>CAYMCP010000088.1:0-12057 GCA_964388965.1 uncultured Thiotrichaceae bacterium
ACCTAATATTTTAGCTGCTTCTGAAATGCTTAATAACTTATTCATAATTACTAAGCATAGAAAAGTATAACTAAGTTTTCAATAGCTGCTATCTAACCCTACGAAATATAATCTTATGCCATAATTTCCGCTAATTGAGCTGCATAAAAATCAATATCTTCTTGAGTACGTGTTTCCGTCGCGCACACTAACAAACAGTTATGCAATTCTGGTATTAATTTACCCACTGCATAACCACCCAAAATACCTTTATCTGCTAAATTTGCTAGTACGGTTTCTACTGGTTTATTTAATTTAATCAATACCTCATGAAAAAATGGGCTATTAAAAACCTGTTCGACACCCGCGATTGCCGTTAATTTATCACGCAATTTTACTGCATTTACATGACAAGTTGCTGCTGTGTGGTTTAAACCCTTCTCACCCATTAAAGCAATATGAATCGTTGCCGCTGTAACCATTAAACCTTGATTAGTACAAATATTAGATGTCGCTTTAGAACGGCGAATATGTTGCTCACGGGCTTGTAATGTCAGAGTAAAACCTTGTTTACCGTCTAAATCTAACGTGCGCCCTACAATTCTGCCCGGCATTTGACGCACATAAGCTTGTTTACAACACATAAATCCAAAGTAAGGACCGCCATAACTTAATGGAATACCTAACGGCTGTCCTTCACCACACACAATATCAGCTCCTTTTTCACCCCATTCACCCGGCGCAGCTAAAATAGCTAAACTTAATGGATTTACAACCGCGATAACGAGTATTTCATGTTGATGCGCCCAATTTGTCAGCGCGTTCACATCTTCCAAATTACCAAAGAAATTAGGTTGAGCAATAACCAAAGCAGCGACATCAGTAGGTAAATTGTCGATTTGAATTGTACCCGTATTTGCGTCGTAATCTAATGAAACTAACTCAACTTTTTGATTTTCAACGATTGTTTCAACTACTTTTTGATAACGCGGATGAACGGTGCGCGGAAACAGAATTTTCCTACTTTTCGTTTTAGTCTGACGTATAGCCATTAATATTGCCTCCGCTAAAGCTGACGCACCGTCATATAGAGAAGCATTAGACACATCCATACCCGTTAAATGTGCCATCATAGATTGATATTCATATAAAAGTTGCAATGTACCTTGACTGGCTTCTGCTTGATAGGGCGTGTAAGCAGAATAAAATTCACCGCGAGTTGCAATTTCCCACACCGCAGCAGGAATATGATGCTCATAAGCCCCTGCACCTGCAAAACAAATCAATGGCTTATCTTGATTAGCGCGTTTTTGGATCAATTGGGTAATTTCCAATTCAGTCAGTGACACAGGTATATCATTGAGTGTTCCGCAACGTAATTCAGCGGGGA
This sequence comes from uncultured Thiotrichaceae bacterium, assembly GCA_964388965.1. Classification (GTDB taxonomy): domain Bacteria; phylum Pseudomonadota; class Gammaproteobacteria; order Beggiatoales; family Beggiatoaceae; genus Albibeggiatoa. The sequence goes on from CAYMCP010000088.1 coordinate 1,370, forward strand.
TTTCATCAAATAAATCTTCAATACTGCTGACATGAATTTGTGCCAACATTGCATCAATATCTTGTTGAGTATGGGGTATATAAGGCATATTTTTCGGATTTTTCTAGCTTGGATTTCAAATTATTATCACATGTCGAATTAACATAATGCAAGACTATATTCCAAATACAATCATACTACTATCGCTCTGATAAAGTTAAATAAAAATATCTAGTATTGTAAAAATAATGTTAATTAGCTATAAAATAGCTACTTCAAAATAATTTTTTATTTATCCAATACTGTTGCATCATATAGCGCTTGTAATTCATCATCTTTCGTCACAGGTGGTAACAACATTTCTCGGCTTAATTGTCGTTTACTTTCTAGCAGACTATTCAGACGCACATCAAAACTATGCTCTTTATATTCACTGTGAATCGCTAACGGGTAATATACATGCACCACTTTTTGTTGTCCTAAACGATAGGCACGATCGGTACACTGGTCTTCTACCGCAGGATTCCACCAACGCGATAAATGAATCACATGATTAGCAGCAGTTAAAGTTAAACCAACCCCACCTGCTAATGGTGAAATAATAAATACATCAAATCCTTCCTTACTCTGAAACGTATTAACTCGTGCTTGACGTTTCAAACCGCTGACCGTGCCATTAATTAACATTGGACGTATTTTATAACGCCGCTCGATTAATGCCATTATCTGCCGTTGAATGTGCTGCGATTCTAAAAAAATTAATACTTTTTCCTGTTTTTTATGAATTGTATCCAATAATTCAAAAGTTTTAATAAAACGTGCTGATTGTTCAATATATTCTTCATCAATATCTTTCACTTCCATAGGATGCAATGGATGTAAAGAAATACTGCGTAATTGATGTAACGCATCAAGCATTGCACCGGGTTGGCTATTTTCACGAGTTTGTTTAATCACTTCGGAATAACGTTGTTCTTGGATTGCAGGCATAGTCGGTCCAACCGCTTCTGGCAGCAAATGCACTTGCTTAGAAGGTAAACCTGTTAAATGATCCGTCTTCATACGTCGCAACATGATTGCTGGTACTTTGTTTTTACTCTCGGTTAAACGTGGTTTAAGTAATTTAAGATTTTCTACGTCTTTTTCATAAAATTGACTAAAATGCTTTAAATCACCCAAATAGCCAGGACAAGCTGTATCAATAATACACCACAAATCTGCTAAACGATTTTCAATCGGTGTACCCGTCATCGTTAATACAAACTCAGTGTGCATGGCTTTTGCGGCTTCAGTCATTAAAGTACCCGGCGTTTTAATTTTTTGTACCTCATCAAAAATAATTGTACAAAATTGTAATGCACCAAAACTATGTTGATAATCGCGCAATGTTTCATAGGTTGTCAAAATCCAATCTGCTTGTTGCAAACGCATTTTATCCAACAGCGGCATCCCTTGCTCCATTTCACGTCCCTGATTAATTCTTAATTCTTTCAATGCCTTACTATACGCAGCTTGACATTCTCCCAGTCCGGGCAAATTAAAATGGCGTTCATGTTCCTCCTGCCAATTTTTTAATAAACCAGTTGGCGCGACAATTAAAATTGGATTAGTTTCAATTTCTCCAGCCCGCATCTGCTCTTTAAGCCATACCATAAAACTCAATGATTGTAATGTCTTACCTAATCCCATGTCATCGGCTAATAATGCGCCAGCACTACCACAACACCAATGTTGCTGCAACCAATTTAAACCTTCAACTTGATGTGGTTTTAATGTCGTTTTTAGAGAATTTGGTGCTCCAAATTTTATTTTTTTGCGCGGTTTTAAATGTTTAAAATAATGTAATTCAGTTAAATTATCCTCAATTTTTAAAGTAATTTTACTGTTTTGCTCAAGAACCGTATTTTGTGCTTTTTCATATTCCGTTTGTCCGATATATTGCCCACTACTTTCGTATGGCATCCATGATTCAGCTTGCTGCTGCACCCACGGGATAACTTTTTGTTCCCATAAACCAATTTCGCTAACTCGTTGCGAATAATCACTTGTTTCAACAAAAAGTGCTTCTAACACATTGTCTTCAAAATGATCTTCTAAAGCTTGACGTAAATAACTACGCGGATTTTTAACAAATTCTTTACGTTGCGCAGGCTTCGCTTTTTGCTGTTTATGTACCATCGTTAATGCTTGATTTAAAACATCATCTACCACAATATACCAACCATCTTGCAATACATAACGTGATTTAGCTTGTTTGGATTGTCTAAATCTATCTGCAAAAATAGCTTGATTATCAATAGGTAATAAATTTTGTGCCGTTTGTTGTAATATACGGTCCTGCTCTACTTTAGGCGGTTTAATTAATACAGGATTAAAATCAATATTACCTTCAGCATCCTCTCTAATATCCAAGCTAAATGCGGTGGCGTGAACAACTTTAGTATTTTTTAAATAACCATGTGTTTGAATTGCTTTTGCGGATTCTTCGGGTAAAAAGTCACTTAACTTTCCCCAAGCCAAAAATCGGGCATCTAAATTGTCGGGTGGAGTTTGATTAAATGCGTCCATACCTTCAATTAAAGTGTAATGTGGATCGGCGATGCGATAAAATTGTGAGCCTGCTTTTAAAATTACGCCTTGTCGCTGCGTGGATAAAATCGGTTGTCCATTTTGACGCTGCCATTGATATTTAAATACAAAATCAACTTGATCTAGTGTGCCTTTGTGATTAATGTCCAAAATGAACGGTACAGAAGGCGGTAGATTCAGCCATGCCGCTTGAGTGTGAGTGAGTTGTGCAACCCATTGTGGATCAAGTAAAAAACTGTATTCATCTTTTTGACTGAGATGTTGTAATTCAGCTTCTTCTTGTAATTCCAGTTCACCGAGTAGAAATGACATACCTGCAAAAGTTTGTTTATTGGCTAAATCTGTCCATTTGTCAACTGCAATAGCCTGTTCTTGCTCAATAAGTTGGATATTAATGTATTTATCTTCAAGCATCCATTTGAATGATTGCACGAGTTGAGTCTGTTTTTTTTTGCGAAATAACATAAAAAAATCTAGCTTCCTTGTTAAAAAGCAATTTACATGGCGTTGCGCTGTGGGAATTCAAGTCTTAGAAAAAAATGAAACAATTATAATCTATTAGTTGTTGGATTGTTGATTTAGCTTATTTGTAATAACCTTTGCTATAATTTTTTATCAGTTTAAAGTAATTTAGAATATAAGTGTTAAAATTCAAGAAAATCAGATTTTCATACACATTTCTGCTACACTGCTTTGTTCTACAACACATTATTAATAAACTCATGTTGAGCATCTATAACAGTTTAACTAAACAAAAAGAAATTTTTGAACCAATTTATACCGGTAAAGTCAATATGTATGTATGCGGTATGACCGTATATGATTATTGTCATATTGGTCATGCGCGTGTCATGGTTGTATTTGACGTGATTGCGCGTTATTTGCGCGGAATTGGTTATGAAGTGAATTATGTGCGTAATATCACTGATATTGATGACAAAATTATCCAACGAGCGAATGAAAATCATGAAGATTTCCACAAACTCACCGCTCGTTTTATTCAAGCCATGCACGAAGACGCGGCTGCATTAGGTGTGCTTCCACCGACTCACGAACCTAAAGCGACTGAAAGTATTGACAATATTATTGATTTAATTCAGAAATTATTTGATAACGGTTACGCTTATCAAGCAGATAATGGTGATGTGTATTATGCGGTGAGTAAATTTAAAGATTATGGCAAATTATCTGGTAAGAAATTAGACGATTTACGCGCTGGTGAACGGGTGGATGTTGATGCTTATAAACGAGACCCACTTGATTTTGTATTGTGGAAATCGGCTAAACCAAATGAGCCTTATTGGGTATCGACTTGGGGAAATGGTCGCCCAGGCTGGCATATCGAGTGTTCTGCGATGTCAACTTGTAGTTTGGGTAATCATTTTGATATTCACGGTGGTGGCGCGGATTTACAGTTTCCTCATCATGAAAATGAAATTGCACAGTCGGAAGCGGCAACCGGTGAGACTTATGTTAATTATTGGATTCACAATGGTTTTGTTCGAGTAAATGAAGAAAAAATGTCCAAATCATTGGGTAATTTTTTCACGGTACGCGAGGTATTAGCCAAATATCAACCCGAAGTTGTACGTTATTTTATTTTGAGCAGTCATTATCGTAGTCCGCTTAATTATTCAGATCAGCATTTGGACAATGCACAACAAGCACTGGTGCGCTTATATACCGCTTTACGTGGTTTAGAGGTTTCTGAGGAGTCGGATGATGATAATAGTTATTATGAGCGATTTCATGAAGCGATGGATGATGATTTTAATACAGTAGATGCTTTAGCGGTATTATTTGATTTAGCGCGTGATATTAATAAAATTCGGGATAAAAACCCTAAAAAAGCAACTTTACTTGCCAATGAATTACGTCATCTTAGTAGTGTATTAGGTTTATTGCAATCTAATCCAGAGGATTTTTTGCAACAATTGGGTGATGATGTAGCGTTGAGTGTTGAGGAAATTGAGGATTTAATTGCGCAACGCAATGCGGCTCGTGCAAGTAAAAATTGGGCTGAGGCTGATCGCATTCGTGATGCGTTAAAAGAGAAAGATATTACACTCGAAGACGGCGCAGAAGGAACGACTTGGCGCAGAGGTTAGTATTATCTTGGGTCGAGAATCAACTATTCTTGCCTAAAGGCGGGAACTTGTGAGACGACTCACAAATCGAATTGATCAGGCGAGTGGTAAAAATCCGCTCCATATTCGGGACACGGCGCGTCTCGGTTGCATTTTAACGGAGACTATTAAAATAAATTAAAATATATAAACTATCGAAGTAAAAAACTAATCAGCCAAGGTAAAATTAAAGCAGTCGTAAATGTTGACAATGCCATTGCCAAACCGGAAAACGCTCCCATTTCCGCGTTGATTTGAAATGCGCGTGCTGTTCCAATTCCATGTGCAGTTACGCCCATAGCAATACCTTTAACACTGTCGTCCTTAATACGCATTAAAGCAAATAAGCTTGTACCCAAAATTGCGCCAATAATTCCCGTTATGACTACCATAGCAGCAGTTAATGAAGGTATGCCGCCAATTTTTTCAGAAATCCCCATTGCTACCGGGGTTGTCACAGATTTTGGTGCAAGCGATAGTTGAATGGCTTCGCTACAGCCTAAGAATTTTGCAATTAATATCGAACTTAATGCGCCTAAAACTGTTCCTAATATCAACGTAATCGAAATGGGTAGCCAAATTCGTTTTAATTTAGGTAATTGCTTATATAATGGAATCGCTAATGCAACTGTCGCTGGACCCAGTAGGAAATGAATAAATTGTGATCCAGTAAAGTAAGTTGAATATGTGGTATTCGTTAAAGTTAAAAAACTAATTAATATTAATACTGCGATGACAACTGGATGTAATAGCGGATTGGCATTTGCGTAAGTGTATAAACGGTAAGCGACGACATAAGCTATGAGCGTAATGCTTAATCCGGTTAATGGTTCTGCGGAAAGATAAACCCAGATAGTCACTAAATTTGGTTCATTCATTGGCTTGAATCCCTGCTAAATAAACGTAAACTCAACAACATAATCATTGCTGTCATGCACATTGTAAAAACAGTACTTAAAATTAAAGTTAAGACGATTGGCAACCATTGATCAGCAATTAATTCAAAATGTATCATTAATCCCACGCCAGCAGGAATAAATAACAGCGATAGATGATTTAATAAGGCAGTTGATACATTGTCCAGAGATGCGGGTATACGTCCCCTTAATAGTAATGTGATAAGTAACAATATCATCCCAATCACGGGACCTGGTATCGGCAAGCCTAACAGTAAAACGATAACTTCGCCACCGAGCTGATAAATCAATAATAAAGTGAAGCCGTGTATTAAATCCATTTATTTTATTTCACTTAATAATTTTGCTATCATATTTTCCGCTTGATTTAAGTAGTCACCACCAAACAGATTTAAATGATTGAGAATGTGATATAAATTATACAAATTCTTGCGCGTTGAATAACCCACATCTAAAGCCCACTTGTCTTGGTAAGCTGCGTAGAAATCACTAGGAAACCCACCAAATAGCTCCGTCATCGCAATATCCGCTTCACGGTCGCCGTAATAGATAGCCGGATCAAAAATCACGGGTTGTCCTTCGGCATCAACGGCGTAATTTCCAGACCATAAGTCACCGTGTAACAGTGAAGGCGAAGGAATATAATCAGTAAAAAATACACCGATCTCGTCTAGTAATTTTTCACCGTTGGTTTGTAATTGACCACCATAACCCTTATGTGCGGCTAATTCTAATTGAAAACCCAAACGTTGTTTTTGCCAAAACGTCCCCCAATCATTTTCCAAATTATTTTTTTGTGGTGTTGAGCCAATATAATTATCCCGATGCCAGCCATAGGGTGTACGCATCACTTGATGCAACACAGCTAGTTGATGACCCAGTTGAATGCCAGCATTACGTGCGTCGCCGGGCATGGCAATATATTCTGTGACTAAATAACTGCAATGCTTAGTAGAACCCCAGCAAATTGGTACGGGTACTTTAATCACCGCAGGTTGTGCCAATTCAGCCAAACTTGCTGCTTCGGCTTCAAACATATCGTATTCACTAGGTTGATTGATTTTAACAAAATAGTTTTGTCCTAAGCCTTCGATACGAAAAGCTTGATTAATGCAACCTCCCAAAATTGAATAGTGCATTTGTACTTGAAAATCCTGCTCTGTTGTTTCGGTAATGTGTTTTGCAATAGTTTGCCAATCAATTAACATAAAGCCTATCCTGTGAGCGAGCGTAACAACCTGACATACAGCCTTTTTTATTGATTCCTTCTTATGCGTTAGAGCTGCTAGTCCCCGAAGAATGCGTCCTAAAAATGAGATATATTTGTAGCTAAGCTAAAATTTACTATAACTGTTGAACTATGACGAACCTCGATATTTTAATTTGAGGCACGAGGACAGATTGTAACATAAATGTTGAGTTGAGCTAGAAGGCTGTTAATCGCGCACAACAATTCTCATTTTGATACGCTAATCCTAAATACGCCTATTCCTTGTGACAACACATCCTTGTGATAACGCACGGCGTTGTCATCCAACTAGACGCACCTGCGTCCTACGACATTTGGGAATTGTGTAAATTTAAACCGTATCCGAGACAATTGAAGATAGATGAAAAATCTGCGTACAAGGCTTGAAAAATGATAGATAGAGCATAATTAAAACAGAGTTTTATTCACAGATAAAGGAGATTTTATGAATTCAAAAAAACTGATGTTGCTCACTGTCATTGCATTCATTGTTATTGGTGTGGCAATTCAATTAACAACTCAAGTGCCCATGTCAGAACAAACAGCAACAAGTAAACTTTTTCCAACGCTAGTGGATAAGCTGAACGAGGTGGATACAATTGAAGTGAGTACGAGCGGTGATAAATTTACCGTGCGATTTGCTGATGGAAAATGGGGGTTAGTAGATAAACAAGGTTATCCAGTAAAAGAAGAAAATGTGCGTAATGTCTTATTAGGCATGGCAAATTTGGTGATATTGGAAGCTAAGACTCAGAAATCAGAAAATTATCCGCAATTGGGTGTGCAAGATGTGATAGAAAAAAATGCGGATTCAACGTTATTGAGCTTAAAACAAGGTGATACGGTAATCAGTCGTTTGATTGTGGGATACGACCGAATCGCTCGCAGTGATAACAAATTGCGTGAAATTTATGTGCGTAAACCGGGTGAGGCGCAATCTTGGGTGGTGGAAGGTTTATTAAGTTTGGAAAAACAGGCAAAAGATTGGTTAGAAACGGATATTATCAACGTAACAAGTAATCGGATTCGTGAAGCGGTTATCAGTGAGGACGGTACAGAAGTTGTCCGTATTTTTAAACAAAATGTCGATGATAATGACTATCAAATAGCAAATTTACCAGAGAATGCTAAGATCAGCTCTCATTATTCTGTAAATCAAATTGCACAAATTTTGACCGATTTAGATATGGAAGATGTAACTGTTTCGGACACAATTGGTGACGGAGGGCGTAATGTCGTACTAACGACTTATGACGGTTTGCAAGTGACATTGGATGTATTGAAACGTGATGACGTGTTTTACGCGAAATTTGCAGCCGCTTACGTCGAACCCGTCGAGACTGAAAAAGATAAGTTTAAATCTGTAGAAGAAGTCAAAAAAGAAGTGACTGATTTAAATGAAAAATTAGCTTCATGGGTGTATATTTTACCGCGTTACAAAGCAAATTATTTATTTAAGCAACCATCTGATTTATATAAAATTGAAGTGGAAACGGAAGAAGTCAGTAACGATGAACCTATATCTTCATTAGAAGATGCGTTAAGTAACGTTACAACAACCAAGCATTAATTAATATTCTCCCTGCCCTGATGGGTGGGAAAGATGTCAAAGAACTGGTTTAAAATCTTTAGCCACTGATAAAGTATCGATAGCTTTACATGATGCTCGACTTCAAATCTGAAAAGTTTCCAAAACCGGTGTTGGCGTAACTGACTTGTCATCTCAGTGCACTAGACTGCTTTAGAATTTTTCGCACGGAGATTGCGCATGACATTGAATCGCAGAACCTTTTTGAAAACGCTCGTGATTGCAGCAGGCAGTGTGACAATTACAGGAATGATGGGATGTGACGATGATGACACAAAAAGTTCGCTCATCACGGTAGATACAGGTTTTTTTCCCCAATCTGTTGCCTCCGGTGACCCTAAACCTGACAGTATAGTTTTGTGGACGCGCATTAATGATCCTCAAGTTACTGGGAATTTGCCACTCCGATTGCACGTTGCCACCGATGAGGCTTTTTCCCAATTGGTAGTAAATACTACATTACAAGCATTAGCAGATCATGATGGTTGTATTCGAGTCAAAATAACTCGACTGACACCACATACTCAATATTTTTATCGGTTTATTTACCTCAAAGGCACTCAGCAATTTGCCTCTCGTACAGCACGTTGCAAAACAGCTCCCGCCCAAACGGAAGATGTTGCTATCAAGTTTGGCTTTGTCAGTTGTCAAGATTACATCGGTCGTTATTACAACGCTTACTTTAAACTACTTGATGAACAACCAGATTTCTTTGTACATCTCGGCGATTATATTTATGAAACGACTGGCGATCCTCAATTTCAACAAACAGCAACCCAACGGAGTATCCAATTCACCGATGAATCTCACGCAATTGCGGTGGACACCGGGACAGCGCGTTATTATGCAGCAGCATCGTTAGACAATTACCGTCAACTGTATCGTACTTATCGCAGTGATCCGATATTGCAACAAGTTCACGAAGCTATGCCAATGATTGCGATTTGGGATGATCATGAGTTTTCTGATGATTGCTGGGGAGCAACAGCGACTACTTTCAACGGGCGGCGCGTGGAATTATCCGAAGAGCGACGACGTGCAGCAGAACAAGCATGGTTGGAATATATGCCGGTTGATCTTGGGGAAAGCGAAGAAGGTGTATTGCCAGTCAATGAAAATCGTTTGTATCCTAACAATCGAATTTATCGAGATTTCCAGTTTGGGAAACATTTACATTTAATCATGACGGATTATCGCAGTTATCGCCCAGATCATCTCATTCCAGAAGATGCTTTTCCCTACACTATCGTGATAGATCAAACAACTTTGACGCAACTTCTTGCAGCACAAGGCATTCCATTTGATACTGTTCGTGATCTTTTCGCGCCCTACCTCAATCTCGACACTGCGGAATATAGTGATTATCGTAATGTATTAGTTGGTGTGATGACACAAGCCTATATGCAACAAGGATTAAGTGCAGACGAAGCGCAACAACATGCTGTACAAAATGTGCGCGGTAATGTTGATGTCAATTTTATTAATCCTTCATTACAAAGCTATAATGCCACCGTTGCCCCTGCCCAACAACTCCCGTTACTAACGGATGAGCAAATTGCGAAACTAAATCGTGGCTTGTCATATTTATTCATGGGTAAGCAAAACCTATTTAGCGATACCGGTTCACGCTACTTAATCGTTAAATCTACTTATGATTTATTCGCAACCTATCAATATTTATTCGGTTCTGGGGATTTGGGACAAAATGCCTATGGTAAATCACAAGAAGCTTGGTTAAAAACAATCCTGCAAAACTCCAAGACAACATTCAGAGTAGTTGCTGACTCCGTTTCTTTCACCTCGCTGTTACTTGATTTATCTGGAACATCGCCTAATTTGCCTACTGCATTAACGACCGTATTACAACAACTTCCTAGTAGTTTACGCACCACGTTTTATTTGAATGCAGATCAGTGGGATGGATTTGTCAACAAACGCGCTGAATGGCTGGAGTTTTTTGACAGTATCCCTAACACTTTACTCATTGCAGGTGACATTCACTCAAACTATGTTAGTAAACACGGACAACGTACTTTTGAATTCACTGGTACTTCGATATCGTCCGGAACTTTCAGTCAGTTAGTTAAATCTTCGGCGCAAAGCTTACAATTGCCAGAACTAGATACACTAATTACACAACTGGATATGCTATTGTTGCTCTCTAATTCAGAAATCAGTTACGCTAATACTGAAAACTCCGAAAAACTATTCCAACGCAATTCCAGCATAGGCTTGCATCT
>CAYMCP010000089.1:0-11717 GCA_964388965.1 uncultured Thiotrichaceae bacterium
CACGCACGGTTCGGAGGGAGGGGAATGCCGTAAGGCTTTTCTCTACCCCTATAGGTATTTTGTAAAATTCATTTCATAACACGATTTTTAGCAAAAATGTATCGGCTTAACAACAAAACAATCAATATGCCCATATAAACTAAAGGCTCGGTAATATGCGCCTTACTTTGTGCCAGCCATAAAAAATGAATCACTGCCCCAATTGCGACTGAGTACACAAGTTGATGTAATTGTTGCCATTTTTTACCAGTTAAATAACGAATTGCGATATTGGACGAAGTCAAAGCCAACGGTAACATCAATAAAAAACTAATTGCGCCCACAGTAATAAAAGGACGTTTGAAAATATCACTAGTTATTTCAACAATATCCAACGATTGATCAAAGACGATGTAGATACAAACATGTAAAAATGCGTAGAAAAAGCTAAATAATCCGAACATACGTCTAAATTTAATTAAACTTGACCAACTAGAAATTAAACGAATCGGTGTAATCGCAAGTGTAATTAACAATAAGCGCAAAGCCCATTGTCCTGTTTCTTTTAACATAAATTGAATTGGATCAGCACCTAAGTTATCGTTTAGAAAACCGTGCATCAGTATAAAAAATGGTACTAAACAAAGGATAAATGCAACAGGTTTAATGATTTTAAGACTAATTTGTGTCGAAAACATATTATTCTCTTAGAAATATTGACGCAAATCCATGCCAGAATAAAGACTTGCAACTTGCTCTGCATAACCGTTAAATAACAATGTATTACGTTTAAAATATTCGCCAATACGTCGCTCTTTGCTTTGACTCCAACGAGGGTGATCGACTTCTGGATTAACATTGGCGTAAAAACCATATTCATTAGGTACAGATTTTGTCCAAGTAGAAATCGGTTGTTTTTCAGTAAAACGTATTTTTACGATAGATTTAATGTTTTTAAAACCATATTTCCAAGGTACGACTAAGCGAATTGGCGCACCATTTTGATTTAATAACTGGTTGCCGTATAATCCTACACTTAAAATCGTTAAAGGATGTACTGCCTCGTCTATGCGCAAGCCTTCTTCATAAGGCCAATCTAATACATCACGGGTTTGAGCACGCATTTGTTGAGGATTATGCAAAGTAATAAAATGCACATATTTAGCGTTAGAAGTTGGTTTACAACGCTTAATTAAATCTGCCAAAGGAAAACCAACCCAAGGAATCACCATTGACCAGCCTTCAACACAACGCATACGATAAACATATTCCTGCAATGGAAAATCACGTAAAATATCTTCAATATCCAATGTGAACGGCTTTTCAATTTCGCCTTCAATGTCAATCGTCCAAGGACGGGTTTGCATGAGAAAACTGTAAAATGATGGTGCGGATTTGCTGGAACCAAATTCATAAAAATTGCAATAATTAGTAATTTTTTGATAATCGCTTAAATTCTCTTCAGTACGCAGTGGATGCCGACTTAAATTTGGAAAATCTCGATAATTTTGCAATAAATCACTACTGGTATCTGTTTTACTTTGACAAGCAGTTAATTGAGTTGATGCTAAACTGATAGTGGCGGTGATTTTGAGTATTTGTTGCAGAAAGGTACGCCGATTTTGATAATGAGATTCTGAGGTAATTTCGGAGGGTTTGATGTCATTTGGGGGTTTGATAAGCATACAGCACCTAACTGGTTAATAACAATACATTTTTACTTAACTTTAGAAGTTATCTTAACCTAATTTTCGTAGGGTGTATAAGCGTAGCCTCATACACTGTTTTTATAATTTTCATATTCATCGATGCGTGACGCTATCGTTATGCACCCTACGATTTTTGCTTAATTTAATGCTATCGGAGCGTAGGCGGTTTAACTGTTAAAATCTAAACCAACTTGTTTTAGTAAGTTATTACGATCTTCTAGTAATTGTGTATCGTTTGGATATTTTGAAATCATATCAGCCAAAGAATCCACTGCGTCATACCAGATGCCTTCCTGTGCATACACATGAGCAAAACGTTTTTCACCAGCTTTCTCCAATTTTGCATCTAAATTATTGGGCTTGTTGACGAGTTTAATTGTACCTTCTGTCACTATATCGTTGGAACGCATTCCTTCGGCGACCATTGAAATTGCCCAACGGTAAACGACATCTGGTTTTAGACTTGCGCCGTGTTGTGCTAAATCAATCCCTTGAATACCCACTTTTAGGTCAGTGATGGTTGTTTCCAAAATAGGATCGATACTTTCCTCTAACGAAACGCTACCTGCTTCGATTTCAGAATTATCGTAAGTTAAAGTAAAACGAAATGGTACATCTATATCATTAGAAATATACCAATATAAGGTAGGTTGTTTTGTAATCGTTAAGCCGGTGTGTTCTGGTGCGATGACTGCTAAAGTTGGCACCAGTGCGCTGTCACTTAAACCCCGCGTACCCCCACCAACACGACGAGCGGGCGCACCTTCAACTTTCGGGGCAAACATTTCTAAACCACCTCGCGTACCACCACCAACGCGACGAGTTGGCGCACCTTCAACTTTCGGCGTGTACATCAAAGGCGAGTCGGCTCGAACCACCTGAATCACAGAAAAATTCATTAATGTAATGCTTAAAGATAAACCAAATAGTGCTATTTTATACATCATAGACTTCCTCATAGTATGAAAAGAGCGAATTCAAAATTGAAAGACTAGCTTGCATAAGTATAGCTTTTCAAAATATATTTCACAATGAAACGTAATCAATATCATGTCATTTTTACTCACATTGGGCAAGCTTACAAAGGGTGAGCTGTATTTTAGATTATTAGAGTTGTTGCACCTTTAAAAAACAATCACTTATTAGCTAGATTAAAATTTCATAAACCAGCATAAACAGACGCTACTTTATCGTATAAATCCGCACTATGTATACAAATACGTTTCATTAAAATTAGATAACATTTCATTTTTCTGTCACATCTATCGTCAAATTCCCACATTTTGACATTTTGACAGAAATTTTTCTATTTCTTCTCTACTTGAATTCTTTGATAATGGCATAAATTCTTCATTTTTTAGGATGTGATTTAATATTTCTAACCCTTTCAATTATTGACGTTTTGCATTTGATGCGCTCATTCCAAAAATAAAGCCTAAAATATCATAAGTTGTTCCACTTTTTAAGCTAAATAATGTAAACAGCAATAAATCATTTTTTATACAATAAGTTACCCCAGTTTCTTGTAATCTTGCGGCAAGTTCTTTTCCATAAAATTCTTTATAAGATTTCTTAAATTTTTCTAGCAAATTAAAATACTGTTCTTTGTTTAATCCTGTATTAGCTCTCCACTGCCTTTCTGTTTTTAATGATTCTGTTCCTACTCTCATTTTTTGCTTCTCCTTGTATGTGTATTTCTTACAAAATTGAGATGCACTTTATCTGGTTTCCTTATTATTTTTTCAGCTACTTTTTAAATTTAAAACCTTAACCTATTGATTTCAAATGTTACAACAACTCTATTGTACTCAAAATTCAAGCTATCAACCGTAACGCGCCTACAGCATTAACGTGTAAGCCCTGTACTGTTGAAAGCTCTTCACTGGCTAAATTCGGTTAAATTGCCTATGTATGACTTTTTTAATTCCCAAGATAATTAACTTTTTAATATTGAAAATAATTTTATTTTAATATTTTTATAAAAATTTCAAACCAGTTTTGTACCATATTCTACTCTATCTGATGGATAAACTAATAATTTCTTATTTTTAAACTTTTATATTTATTTTCAATGTATTATGAAATAAAGATTTGTGATCGTTTTTTGCTTAATTGCCAATTTATTTGAAGAAAATATATACTTTTAAGAATGATAATTGCTGTGTTTCTTCCTCAGCCAATTTGTATTATTTTTTTGAAATTATTTGTAATTTTAAAACTTTTTGTTTATTTTCAACGAATTATAAAATAAATATTTGTGATCGTTTTTTGCGTAAATCGCCAGTTCATTTAATAGAGAACATATATTTTGAAAAATATGAGAATTGCTGAGTTTTTTGAAAAAAAATTGAATTACTTTTTAAAATCGCTTACAATTCTTGCGTCTTTGTAATTAAAGGAGTTTTTATTGTGTTTAAACTAAATTTAATGTCGATGCTGTTAGCAATCTTTGTCGTATTTGGCTCAATGTCAGAAGACGGTTTTGCTACGGATACCAGTAAAAAATTAAGTGCCACCGATGTGATTATCGATACCGACATGGGTGTTGATGACTTTATGGCTGTCATTTGGTTGTTGAATCAAAAACAGATTAATATAAAGGCAATTACTATCTGTACAGATGGCTTGTCCTTATCCCCCTACGGAGCAGAAAATGCAGCTCTTCTAGTGAAGCTTGTTAAGGGGGATTCATCCATAAAGGTGTATAACGGCAACGAGCAGACTACACCAGAAAAAAATACTGACCGTAATTTTCCGAACCCACCTCGTGAAGAAGCCTCAAAACTCGTTAGGGAAGTTACTGGAATTAAATACGTTAAAGATTACACCTATGATAAAACTATCCGCGCACCAGAGGCAATGTATGAACTCGTGCTCAATGCCGCGAAAAACAACACCAAGCTCACAATTTTATCAATTGGAACGGCTACAAATATTATTGAAGCCTATGAAATTGCTCGTAAAAATGACACAACAGTAGCGTTTATCGACGGAATTGAGATGATTTATAAAGCGGGTGGTTCTTTCGGCTTAGAGGCTGTAGATGGAAATAAACCACAGATTACAAACTGGAATATTCGTGGAAACATGAGTATCGGAGGACTTTACGCCACTAATAACGATACCGCAGAATGGAATATTTATGCTGCTGCTGAATTTATGCAAGAAATCCTTGAGTCTGGTCTACCTGTTACCTTCATTCCTACCAATGTTTCAAATACTGTCCTCATTACCGAACAATCAAATGATAGATTACGTCAAGAAGGTGGTAAGCTTGGCAAGATTGTAGCCGATATAACTGAACAAGTCTGGGTTCAGCAACAAGGCGGTTGGACAGTCACAACAGGACAATTGAGCTATTGGGACCCGTCTGCGGTCGTCCCCGTTCTTAATCCTGAAATAATACTAAAAGAAAAAGTTTATGAAACAAATGTGTGTATTCAGCTTAAAAACTCGAAATTTGATATTTACGAAGAAATGCGCCTACCATCCTATGCGCCAGAAGGTGTTATGGGCTATCGTGTCTTTGAGCCTGTAGAAGATAAATTTGGTGATCTGTATTACGCTACAACGTTGGTCGGCGATGACGAATATTGTCGCTCTGTCGCTGCCTCACGCGCTTCAGAAGCAACTGTAATAATGGGTATTGATCCAAGTGGCTTCTACAATAGTTTTATTGCAGGTTTCAAGCAAGAAAATGAATAAAATACGGACAAAATAAATTCCGTATCGGTTTTACCAATAGTAGGAATATTTTTGACGTTTTATGAAGACAAGCTTTATCACGAAATCACCTTATTCTTGGTAAAGTTTGTCATCGTATTCATTAAGAAAAGAGATCGGATAATAACGTGAGCATACTTTTAGCTGGTGCATTTCTAACAGGGGTTGCTTTGTATGTTGGGAAATCAATTCAGAAAAAACATCAAACAGAACCCTCTACAAATTTGTCTACCGAAAAAAAACAAGTTGTTTGTGATCAGCAAGATGAAAAAGATATTAATACCAATCTTATCTTTTCATCGACTTTGTTGGGTTTTAGTCTAGGTGCTAGCGTTTTTCCTATTCTCACACCACTTAGTTTGCTAGGTCTAACTTATCTCAATATGCCCTTTATTATGCGCGGCTATGAAGAGCTTTTTAAAAGAAAAGAAATTAAGTCAGGTGTACTCGATGCGATTATCGCTCTTACTCTACTGGTATCGGGATATTTCTTTGCGATGGCTTTGTTTTTCGTTTTTTATTATACCAGCCAAAAGCTATTATTGAAAACTCAAGATAATTCTAAGCAAAGTTTAATTAATATTTTAGGTGAAACACCTCAATTCGTTTGGATTATAGCGGAGGGCGTTGAGGTACAAATTTCATTTGACAAATTACAAAAAGGGGATGTCATCGTCATTTATGCAGGCGAAACGATTCCAATTGACGGTGTGATTGTTGAAGGAATAGGTAGCATCGACCAACATAAATTGACTGGAGAGGCGCAACCAGCAGAAAAAATGCAAGGTGATCAAGTCTTTGCCTCAACTTTGTTAATATCTGGCAAGTTACATATTCTGGTTGATAAAACCGGGGAAGAAACTGTTGCTGCTAAAATAGGGAATATTTTAAATAATACAATTGATTACAAATCCTCACTTGAATCCAGTGGCGAAAAAATTGTTGATCAAACTGCCGTGCCAACTTTAGTAATTGGAGCTGTTACATTACCTATTTTAGGACCTGCTAGTGCTGTAGCAGCTTTAATGGCTTCCTTTGGCTACAATATGCGAATTATTGCCCCTATCAGTATGCTCAATTATCTTAAATTAGCTTCAGAACAAGGTATTTTGGTAAAAGATGGGCGCGCTTTGGATTTATTGCAAACTATTGATATCGTTATTTTTGATAAAACCGGCACTTTGACGCAAGAACAACCTGTAGTAGGTTCAATTTATTGTTGCTCTACTTATACTGAAAATGAAGTACTTTGCTATGCTGCAACCGCTGAATATAAACAAACCCATCCTATTGCCAGAGCGATTCTTTTTGCTGCACGGCATCAAGATTTAGAGTTATTAACTGTCGATGAAACTAACTATGAAATAGGTTACGGCTTAAAAGTTAAACTGCTTAATAAAGTGATTCGAGTAGGCAGTGCGAACTTTATGGAACTGGAAAATATTAACATTCCAACCAATATCCATGCGACTCAAACACAATGCAATGAGCAAGGCACCTCTCTAGTATATATCGCCGTAGAACAAGAACTTATTGGAGTTATCGAAATATTAACGGCTATCCGTCCTGAAACTAAACAAGTTATTAAGGAATTAAAACAAAAAGGTATGCGTATTGCGATTATTTCGGGTGATCGCCGAGAACCAACGCAACAATTAGCGAAAGAATTAGGCGTAGACGATTATTTTGCGGAAACCTTGCCTGAAAATAAAGCTGACTTAATCAAACAGTTCCAAAAAGAAGGTAAATCAGTTTGTTTTGTGGGCGACGGTATCAATGACTCTATTGCTCTAAAAACTGCTAATGTCTCAATTTCATTACATGGTGCTGCAACGATTGCAACCGATACAGCGCAAATTGTTTTAATGGATAAAAGTCTGATTCATTTACCATATTTATTTGATCTAGCTAATAATTTTGATAACAGTATGAAAAATAACTTAGCTATTACCATTATACCTGGTGTAATTTGTATTGGAGGAGTTTATTTTCTCCATTTTGGAATTATCGCGGCAACACTTTTGTATAATGCAGGTTTAGCAGTAGGTGTTGGTAATGCGATGCTGCCAAAAATTAATAATAACATGGATAATGAAGAGGAAAAATAAAGCATTTGTGCGTTAGCTTTGCGGCACTCTGTTGTATATAAAAAATAATAATTACTATAGATTATTTATTGATATAAAAACAAATAGAGAAACAATACATTTTACTGAGTATTTTCAATACCGATTTAATTTTAGATAATTTACAAAAACGCTTATAGTTTACTATTTTCACCAACCAACACCACAAAGAGGGATTTAGAAAATGAATGTCAATTACACAGAAATCGAAGCATCCATTAAGAAATACATTAAGGACAGAGTGGGAAATAACAAAGTCTTAATTGGTTTAAGTGGTGGCATTGATTCTTCACTACTTTGTCTATTAGCGGCAGAGGCACTAGGTCGGGATAAAGTAAAGGTGTTATCAGTCAAAAGCTCTAGCTCCCCTGAAAGTGAGCAAAGTTTGGACACTGCCAAAAATTTCGCTAAAGACCATGATTTATCTCTCACTATTGTCTCAACGGAAAAAGTACGCAAGGATTTGATTAAAACACTTGATTTTGATGAAAGCAATTACAGAGATGTTTCTACAATGGACGCAAGACTTATCGGTTTTATGATCCAAGAGACGACTCGTAAGGAGGGAAGAATCTGTTTAGGGACAATTAACGGAACTGAAAGATTAACAGGTTGGTATCCTAAAGGCTCTCTTGTAGGTGATTTTTGTCCCATTGGTGGATTGCTCAAGATGCAAGAAAAAGAAATGGCAAAACAATTGGGATTAGAACATTTGATTTCCACTATTTCAGAATCTGCGGATCGAATTTGTTCTGTATCTTGCGTCGCAGGCTCTTGTGTTGAACTTGAAGGCATTAAATACAAAGAGCTTGATCAAGTTTTGTATACCTATGAAACATCTAGCAAAGAAGACTTGTATGCCAATCTTCTTAAATTGGAAATAAAGCGGAAAACTATCTTGACGATATTAGAGCGAGTTTCATTTGTCGCTCACAAAATGGATGTTTTCCCTGACTATTGTAGAGTGAACTTCTAACCTTTTGTAAAAAAGCGCGGATAGTGGCAAATCATGTTAAATGATCCTCCCAGTGGCTACACCCCATAAATAAATCGGATAGCTCAATTTAAGATAGATCGGACACTTAATGCTGTAAATAATTCGATATATTTTAAATAATTCGGTATATTTATGGAGGTGAATAACAGAAAAGGTAGTTAAAAATAAACATGGGTATCCAATTGCTTTTTGCTGATATGGAAGGAACGCTTTTCACAAAACAACAGATTGAGTTTCTTCCCGGCGAGCTTAGTCATGAACATCATAGCTTGTGGCCAAGATTAATGCGTGAGCTTGGCTCGCAGGCTTTGGCTGATAATGAAAAAACAGTTATCAAATGGGACGCGGGTGAGTATAGAAGTTACTTAGATTGGATAGACGATTGTCTCGACATCTTTAGGAGGCACGGCTTGACTAAACTCATGTTTGAACAAGCTCTTGATAGCATCCCGTATAATCCCGGTGTCGTCGAAACGTTTAAAAATCTTCATCAGCAAGGCATTAAAACAGCAATCGTGTCAGGCGGGTTTATTGAACAAGCGAGACGAGCGCAACAAGATTTGAAAATAACCCATGCTTATGCGGCTGCTGATCTTTTCTGGAATGCCGACGGTTCATTAGCACATTGGAATACCTTTCCTTCCGATTTTGAAGGTAAAGCTGAATTCATGCGTTTACTTATGAAGGAATACCAACTGAGTAAAGACAATTGTGCTTTCATTGGAGATGGAAAAAATGATGTATTTATCGCTCAGGAAGTTGGTCAATCCTTCGCGTATAAAGCACATCCTGAATTGTGCGCAATCGCTACGCATTCGATTGAAGAATTTACTGAAATTTTACAATGGATGCCATAAATTACAGTTGCGTCCAATTCAAGTATAATCATCTTTTACATAATTCACCCATTAATTAGGGAAATAAAATTAAATAAAGTTCACATCTCAGAGTGTGCAGAATTGGTTTTTTCGCGCAGCATAAGCCTTTTCTCGTTTCTACATGCCATGTAGGAATGCAGTCCAGACGCGCCGCGTCACGAATCAACTCGACATAGCATGTCGTGAAGGCATTCCCACAAAGCTTGTAGGAACGAGAAAACGAAATAACGAGATAAATCAATCGTTTGACACTTCAACTGCGAAACGCCTAAGATTTTTATTCCCAAGTTGCATAAAGGATTTTTAGAGTTTATGGAAAATATTAAAGACACTGATAAAATCGTCCATCAAGGTTATTTGACCTTAGTTCAAAGACCTTTCAAGGGCAAAGATCATGATATTGTCGTTTCTAAGGATAGCGTCATTCTGCTTTATATTGATGAATTTGACCAAGTTTATCTTGCCAGACAATTTAGTCCCGGACTTGAGCATTATGTTTTAACTTTGCCGTCGGAAACTTTGGATAAATCTCATTTAACCCAAAAAGAAGTTGCAGCCGAAGGCTTAGAAGAAGAATGCGGGATCAAAATTGATAGAGACCAAATTAATTATATCGGTCGGCTTTATTCAAGCGTTGGTCACGATACAGAAGCAACTCACATGTTTACCTTCATAGGACCAGGTGAGCATGTAGGGCAAAGATTGGATGAAGGAGAAGATATTGAAGTTGTTAAAATGCCATTTAATGACTTATACCAAATGGTTATGAGAAACGAAATCCATGATTCAAAAACAAATTATTTGGTTTTATATGAAAAGTTGCGAAGACTGGGGGAAATTAGCTAATAAATCATGAAGTCCAATCTTTCGTATATTAGTAAGTACAAATTCATAACTAAGTGGAGTCTCCCATGCAACCAATTAAACAACAAACTATCCAAATGCCAACCCCACCACGTTTTGACGTGCCTTTAACGCGAATGCCACCCAGTCTTGAGGCAGCAGAAAAAGCTGAATTGAAAGCCAAAATCAAAGCGTTACTCAAAGCTCAAAACGCTGTGCTAGTCGCGCATTATTACGTTGACGTGGATGTGCAAGAATTAGCGGAAGAAAGTGGTGGCTTTATTGCCGATTCACTAGAAATGGCGCGGTTTGGCAAAGAGCATACTGCTACGACACTCATGGTTGCCGGTGTGCGTTTTATGGGCGAAACGGCAAAAATTCTAAGTCCTGAAAAGCGCGTATTAATGCCAACTTTAGAAGCAGAATGTTCATTAGATTTAAGTTGTCCTGCTTCTGCATTCAGCGATTTTTGTGAACAACATTCTGACTATACCGTTGTGGTATACGCTAATACTTCAGCCGCTGTCAAAGCGCGTTCTGACTGGGTAGTAACTTCCAGTATTGCGTTGGACGTGGCACAACATCTTGCGGCTAAAGGTGAGAAAATTCTCTGGGCACCCGATAAATATCTCGGCGATTATGTGGAACGTATGAGTGGTGTGGAAATGTTACGTTGGCAAGGCTCTTGTGTGGTACATGAAGAGTTCAAAAGCCAAGGCATTAAAGCACTCAAAGAGCAACATCCAGAAGCGGGTATTCTGGTACATCCTGAATCACCTGCTGATGTCATTGCAATGGCGGACGTAGTAGGATCAACGACGCAATTGATTAAAGCCGCAGGTGAATTACCACATCCGATGTTTATCGTCGCCACTGACAAAGGTATTTTTTATAAAATGCAGCAAAATGCACCCGGAAAAATCCTCATCGAAGCTCCCACTCAAGGCGAAGGTGCGACCTGTCGCAGTTGTGCGCATTGTCCCTGGATGGCGATGAATAGCTTAGAAACGTTATTGCAAACATTAGAAATCGGTAATAATGAAATTCATGTTGATCCTGAAATCGGCAAACAAGCCATGATTCCACTCAATCGCATGTTAGATTTTGCCAGAACTCGGAAAGCAAATTCCCCGCGTAATGCCTAGAAAAATACAATGACCAAAAAAATCAAAGATGCAAAGCTTTTTCCTAATGGTTTTTAATCAATACAATCATGAAACGCATTTGAGCTTTACGTCGATACCTTCGCCAAAGATTGGTAAAAAATGAGCAATTAGAGGTAAAAAGCAAAGGGTACAAATCCACAACTTTTTATCGAACAATTGCTCATGAATGGGATCAACACAATTCTATGTTGTTACCAAGCCGTTGGTTCAAAATTATCATCATTTAAAAAAGCAACAGATTCCAGCGATTCTCAATTTAAGCCTGAGTAAAATAGTCAAGTAGGTTTGGTTAAGCC
>CAYMCP010000090.1:0-11705 GCA_964388965.1 uncultured Thiotrichaceae bacterium
TCGTCACCGCCACCAAGCTCATCATCTAAGCTTAAATCATCGTCACCGCCACCAAGCTCGTCACCCAAATCTAGGCCGCTATCCATATCTAAGCCGCTATCCATATCGAGATTATTATCCGAATCATCATCAACATCTAATTCAGATAGGACATCGTCCATATTGAGAGAGGATGATTCATCCCCATGCAAGCTCATGGCTAAATCATCATCACCCAGACTGTCTGTATCCAGTGATTCACCACCAGATAAGCTATCCAAATCACTATCAGCCTCTGCATTTACTTGTGCTAATAAATTAGCAATATCTTCATCATCGCTACTTGTCTCATCATCACTTAACGCCGTTGCAGCAGCGAGACCAGCACCCGCACCTAGCACTGCCGCACCGGCGGCAATTGCAACTGTATCATCACCTTTATCATCAGCTAACAATTCTCGACCGGTGTGCATGTCATTCCATAAGCTAACCGCTTTATCCCAATGTGGACCTTGAGCATTGACTTTATCACGCAAAACCTTGGCATGAGCTTCAAATTCTTTTGGACGGTTAGCTAATGCTAATACTTCTAACATTTTTACCTGATATTTTACTTGCTCTGGATGTTTCTCAATTTCGCCTTTGAGTAATTCAACCGCTTGATCATAATTCTCATAAGCTAAATATACTTCAATTTCTTCCAACACCTCACTATCCAGATCGCCGCTGTCTTGATTCTCTTGCTTAATCTTACTCATCAAGTCATCTAAATCTTCGTCATCATCTTGTTTTTTATCAATATCTAAGTCCTTATCACTCAGATCAGTTTCTTCGGCTTCTAAACGTTCTAACTCGGCTTGAATTTCTGCCTCTTCCTGAACTTGTTTCGTTTTATGACGTTTACCTAATAACATCATCAACAAAAACAATAACAACAATAAGCCTCCAATCGCGCCACCAACAGTCAACCAGCCTCCGGGAACTTGCTCAACTGTTTCATTAGCCGCACCAATAGCTCCACCAGTCATAAGATCAAGTGTAGATAACAAACCCGTATCAGCAGGTTCAAGTACCTCAGCATCAACGAATTCATCTGAAACTTCAGCTAACTCTTTTCCGCTACCTGTAGGCTCAACATCATCTATTTCTGCTACTGTCTCTGTTTGCTCGGTTATATTTTCATCAACTGCTGATTCTGCAAAACGGCTATCTTCAGTAGGTTCATCACCAACAATTTCAATATCCTTTCCATCTTCTCCTTCAATCGCGCTATCATCAACCGATGCAGTATATTCTGTTGTTTCGTTACCTGTATTCTTGTCACGCATTTCATCATCTACTGAGTGGTCTACAGTATCGTCAGTCATTGCTACAACATCAGCGTGGTCCGTTGTTGCAGTATCAGTAGCTTGTTGTTTTAACGTTTCAAGCGATTTAATTGGTTCAGCGTCGGCGGCAATCGTGCCACGTTCTTTCATCTGCTGTTGCAATTTTCCTAACTCTGAATTTTGTAATTCAATAAGACGGGTTAGCTCATCAATTTGTTTTTTCATGGTTGATACTAAATCACTCGTCTCATTTAAACGTGATTTTAGATTTCTATTTTCTTCACGAATGCTAAGATTTTCTTCCTCTAACGCTTGCAATTGAGTACGCAACGCACGTAATTCACCGGGTTCAGTTTTGGTTTGCGCACGAGTAACGTTGCCTGCACGATCAGGATTGTCCTGCGGCTGAGAAACTGAGGCTAAACGCAAACGCGGTTGTTCAGGGGCTGCGGGTATATTTAAATTAGCTTGATTGTAAGCTGCACTCTCTTGAGCGGCGTTGGTTACGCGATTAGGTTGTTGTGGCGGGGTGTATTTTGCGACCGCTACACTCGTATCAGTCGTTGGTGTGCTGGCAGGCGGTGGGATACGCAGCACCGCGCCAGAACGGAGTAAATTCATATTATTACGGATAAACGCATGAGAATTATTACGATAAATATTCCGCATGTGTTCATTAAAAGAAAGGCTTTTATCAACATGCGTTTTTCGTGCAATCGTAGATAAAGTGTCGCCACGCGAAACGGTGTAAGTTGTTGGTTCACTATTAGTACGGACAACGTTTAAAGGTTTAAAATTATTTGCTGTTGTAGTAGTAGGTTGAGTATTGACACTTTTGGTTGTGGCAGCCGTCATTGCCTGCGCAACTTTTGCCTCATGCAGCGGCGGGTCAAGTAAAGCCGTATATTCGCGTCGAATGCGTCCACTTGGCCAATTAATTTCAACTAGAAAATTTAAAAACGGCTCCTTTAAAGGTTGGCGCGTTGTAATATTTAAAATAGCTTGTGAAGCACGCTCATCTAATGGTTGTATATTAAAATTTAATGTATTTAATACCATTGGAAACTCTAAGCCTGCACGACGAAATGCCTCTACTGGTGCTAGTGATACTCGTAAATTATTGATGTCGCCTTTAGGTATAGAAAGAATTTTTACTTTTGCATTTAAAGGCTCGTTTAATTTTGAAATAACATCAATATTACTTAGTCCTAGTGCAGTAGCCTCTAACCCACATAACGCAGTTATCAAGGCTACCCAAGCCACTATCAATTTGCGTATCATTACGGTCTCCTTTAGTTAACCTATTCGGGAATGATGCACTTCATGCAAAAATCGTGTAGTTACTTTCATTTCCAAAAAAAACCACTTTAAACGGTGTTACTAATCTTTGCGTGTTATGTTCGCGTACAGATTTTCAATCATGAATTTAATTTCTGTTGATTTGAATGTCGCATCAAGTCAATCGAAACTATGAAACAAGAGGGTAAAAACCAGATGGTCGTTACCCATACTGCCTTAGATTAGAAAATTATACGATAATACAAAAGCTTTTGCTGCATTTTTGAGAAAATACTTTAACAAACTAGCATTAACTCTTTGTTATAAATATTCTTTTATCAAAATTTCAGCGATTTGTATACTATTCAATGCCGCACCTTTGCGGATATTATCAGACACAACCCACATATTTAAGCCGCGCGGGTGAGAAATATCTTCACGAATACGACTGACAAAAACAGGGTCTTGGGTTGCAGACTCAGTTACTGCTGTTGCATAGCCACCATCTTCGCGCCGGTCAAGTACCTCTACACCGGCTGCTTTGCTGAGTAATTCACGTACCAACTCTACGCTAATTTTATCACGGGTTTCAATATGCACCGCCTCAGAATGCCCATAAAAAACTGGAATTCTTACCGCAGTTGGATTGACTAGAATATTATCATCTTCCATGATCTTTCTAGTTTCCCAAACCATTTTCATTTCTTCTTTGGTATAGCCATTGTCCATGAAAATATCAATATGAGGCAAGGCATTAAAAGCAATTTGTTTGGGGTAAACCTTCGTTTCAATCGGTTTTGCGTTGAGTAGATTTGCAGTTTGGATTGCTAATTCCTCAATCGCTTCTTTGCCAGTACCTGATACAGCTTGATATGTTGCCACATTAATACGTTCTATACCTACAGCATCATAAATCGGTTTTAATGCTACTACCATTTGAATTGTAGAACAATTTGGATTAGCAATGATATTACAATTTTTATAATCAGCAATACGATGTGGGTTCACTTCTGGTACGACTAATGGGATATTTTCATCAAGACGAAATTGTGATGTATTGTCAATCACGACACAACCTGCCTGAGCTGCTTTTGGTGCATAGATTTTGGATACCGATGCCCCCGCAGAAAATAAACCAATTTGAGTCTTAGAAAAATCAAAAGTTTCTAAATCCTCTACCGTATAAGTCTTGCCTTTAAATGTAATTTGCTTACCTGCTGAACGACTACTTGCTAGAGGATAAAGATTATTTATGGGAAAATTTCGTTGCTCCAAAATGGAAAGCATTGTTTCTCCCACAGCACCGGTCGCGCCTACAACTGCAACATCAAATAAACGACTCATGTTTTTATTTATTCTCCACTATTTTAATATGGGACAAGTCTTTGTGTCATTAAAATCATATCATATCCACATACAACATGCTTTATCTAGTTTATAGAACCGATTTGACATCTGGAATAATTTTGAATATAACTTTTCGCTTCAATTAAGAATGACACAAAATACTTTCCTGCTCTTTTGGAAAAAATCACTTGTTTCAATATTTTAGATTTCAAATGGATTCTATATTTTTAGCAATTATCGAATGTTTTAAAGACAATTTTGAAATCGAGAATTGTATACCATTTAGAAAAATTTTATAAACAAGCCATTACTGGAATGATTTATAACCACCCATCGTTTTAAGGCACAACTTGATCAATTGTCAATTCTACTGTTTGCCCCAAACTTACCGGCGTAACAACACCTATTAAATCACCTGTTTGCGCGACTGCACCGCCCGATTTAGAAATCCGCGCCATAATTGTAACTGTGTCAAAATTAGACAATTTCATATTGGGCATCATAGCCTGTTCGTCATTTAAATTGACTTGAGTAGGTAATTCAGTCGCCGATAGACGCACAATTGCTAATGGCATCGGAGAGCCTTCAGTCATTCGTGCGTATACAAATAAGGTATCACTCGTTTCTATTTTGTTTTGTAAACTAGGTTCTAAACGGACGTTGACCTTAATATTGGTAATATCATTAATAGGGTTAGCCGGCGATATGGGTTCTTGTCCTAATGCCTGTTTGACTTGATTGATGTGCTGGGTTAGCGTTTCAATCGCTTGTGTTTCAGCTTGCGGTAAGAGTGGTAATAAACGTTCCCAATAATCAATCGCTTGTAGCAATTTATTCTGCTCTCGTGCAGCAAAACCTGCTAACCATAAAGCACTGGTATGATTTGGATCAATTTCTAACGCATTGTTTAATAACATGGTAGGTAAACCGACAAGTTTATTATCATTCGCCATTGCTGCGGTTTCGGCATAATCTACTAAAACATTTGGGTCTTTCCCCTCAGTTAGCGTAACCAATTTAGTGTAAATTTCAATTGCTTCTGGATAGCGTTGCAGCATCACATACGAACGTGCCAACATATACCAACCTTGAATATCATCAGGTTGTTGAGCCAAACGTTTTGCTAAATTGTCAACCATTTTTTCAAAATCGGCTGGCATTTGTCCATGCGACTTTGCTTGTTCAACTTGTTGCACTGGCTGTAGCAAATCGTAACGCCCTAATTTCCCATACAAACCCCACGCAATCGCTGGAATCATAATAACAACGATAATAACACTTGCCCAACGCGCTTGAGAGTGATAATTAATGCTATGTGAGTCTAATTCTTGTGCAAGACTTTTTTCTAATTCTTGTTTACGTTGTTGGAAATCTTCAGTCGATAGCTGTTCCTGCTCTAATTCTTGTAAACGCTCTTTGTAAATTGCCACATTGGTCGAAGTTTGACGGCTCTCTTCCGTATAATTTTGCAGGCTTAGTAGTGGCGGAATCACAAATGCCAAAGCGGCGAGCGTCAGTAAAAAAATGATGAACCAAAAAAACATGCAATATCCTTTTTATTGATTATTCAAAGCTTTTTGAACTTTTTGTTGTTCTTCTTCGGTTAAATGCTCTGGCTGCGCTGTCGTTTTCGCATGGTATCGAATTGCCCATAATAAGCTTAACAATGCGATGAAAAATAATAGAGCAGGTCCTAACCACAATACCACTGTTTTTGGCTTGAGTGGCGGATTATATAAAATATAGTCGCTGTAACGTTCAACCAAGAAGGTATAAATTTCGTCATCGGTTTTACCTTGCAAAATCATATCGCGCACAACATCACGTACATCTTGAGCAATACCTGCATTAGAATCAGCCACACTTTGGTTTTGACAAACGACACAACGCAGCTCATTAGCGAGTTTCCAGAATCGTTCTTGTTGTTCTGGCGTGTCAAACTCAGTCGGATTTTGGTCAATCGCACAACTTATGCTAGGAAATAGCAGCATAAAAAACACTAATAAACGCATGGCATTCCTTTTTGCTTTAGATAAAACAAGACATTGTACAACAAAACGTGATTACTACCATAACTGCAAGAAAATTTGCCACGAATCAAGTAAGTCATGAGGACAGCCGTATCTTGGAAAAAACGGTTGCGTGAGAATAAAAAAATTTACAGTAATGTCGTAGGATTTTCAGAAAAATCTTTCTCGGTTAATCCCATTGCTGAAAAAAACAAATTCACTGTTTCTGCACAGTACATTACGTTGACATTTTGGCATTACCTTAGTACGTTTACGCCAAAATTCTAATGCGTAACTCCTAATGTAAAGTTTAAAGTTTAAAATGAGAATTGCTGATTTTTGATTGCTAATTTTCAAATAAAGTTTGTTTTGTGTATATACTAGCCGATTATTTTTGAATTGTGCGAAATATGAAGATATTAAATAGGCTTATCAATAAATAAAAAATATTATAAAAATAGACATAAAAAGATAACCAAAAAAGTTTATATTATTGTATCCGGGATGCCTCAAGCCAATCTTAAAATAATTTGCTAGAGAAATTAAATCGTTACGAAATAACAACTAAAAATAATCGTTGCATCTAAATTCGCGTAGATAAAAAAATAATAAAAATTTTACTTAAATCCACCAAAGATTGATAGAGGATAAAAACTTATCATGTTTAAACGCACTAAAATTGTTGCTACACTCGGTCCTGCAACCGACGACGTGGCGATGCTTGACAAAATGATTGAAGCAGGACTTGATGTTGTACGCCTTAATTTTTCACATGGTAGTGCCGAACAACACCGTAAACGTGTGGAACTCGTTAAGGAACGTGCTAAAAAAGCAGGCTGTATAGTCGGTATTATGGTTGATTTACAAGGACCTAAAATCCGTATAGAGCAGTTTGAATCTGGAAAAATTACCCTTAAAGAAGACGACAAATTTATACTTGACGCCACGCTTCCCCCGCATCTTGGTAATCAGGAAGTAGTTGGTATTACTTACAAACAATTGCCTAAAGATGTGCGCAAAAATGATGTTTTGTTACTTGATGACGGACGTATTGTTTTAAAGGTAAAAGATGTGATTGATGGACAAATTCACTGTAAAGTCAAAGTAGGCGGCGTATTGTCCAATAGCAAAGGTATTAATCGCTTAGGTGGTGGTTTGTCTGCCGACGCGCTGACTCATAAAGATCGTCAAGATATTTTAGTCGCTGCTGATTTACAAGCGGATTATGTCGCTGTATCCTTCCCGCGTTGTGCCGACGATATTCACCAAGCGCGTGGATTACTTAAAGCCGCAGGTAGTAAAGCAAATATTGTCGCCAAAATGGAGCGCGCTGAAGCATTAGATAATCATATTGAAATTATCCAAGCAGCAGATGCAATTATGGTGGCACGTGGTGATTTAGGTGTTGAAATTGGAGATGAGGCATTGCCCGCCGCGCAAAAATGTTTAATTAAAAAAGCCCGCGAGTATGATAAAGTAGCGATTACTGCAACTCAAATGATGGAATCTATGATTAATAGTCCGATTCCAACTCGTGCAGAAGTCTCCGATGTTGCTAATGCTGTATTCGACGGCACGGATGCTGTCATGTTATCTGGCGAGACTGCGGTCGGGATTAATCCAGACAAAGCGGTAAAAGCGATGGTAAGAATCTGTCATGAGGCAGAAAAACATCCTATGGCGCGAACATCTGATCACAGAATGACCAAAATATTTGGACGTATCGACGAGGCAATTGCAATGTCTACCATGTACGCGGCAAATCATTTGAACGTTAAGGCGATTGCTGCTTTAACCGAATCCGGTGCAACACCATTGTGGATGTCGCGGATTAATACCAGTATTCCTATTTTTGCATTATCGCGTCAGGTAAGCACTTGCGCTAAAATGACCTTGTTTAGAGATGTATGCCCAATCAATTTTGATATTTGTGGGGTAGACGTGGTACAAGTGAATGAGAAAATTGTCCAAGAATTATTACAGCGCGGCGCAGTAAGCGAAGGTGATTTAGTAATTATCACCAAGGGAGATATGAAAGGGATTTCTGGTGGCACAAATATGATGAAAATTGTTTGTGTCGGTAAACCTATGATTGATATGAATTAACTTTTATTCTAAAAAACTTCCACAGGAGGAACGATGTTAGTATCATTACGTCAACTATTAGATCATGCTGCTGAAAATGGTTATGGTGTACCAGCTTTTAATGTTAATAATTTAGAACAAGTGCAAGCGATTATGATGGCGGCTGAGGAAACAGATAGCCCGGTCATTTTACAAGCTTCAGCAGGTGCGCGTTCTTATGCAGGTGAGCCATTTTTACGCCACCTAATTGTTGCAGCATTAGAACAATATCCACATATCCCGTTGGTTATGCACCAAGATCATGGCTCTGAACCTGCTGTTTGTATGCGTTCTATTCAAAGCCAATTTTCATCAGTTATGATGGACGGCTCTTTAATGGCAGATATGAAAACACCATCTACTTATGAATATAATGTTGAAGTCACTAAAATTGTTGTTGACATGGCACATGCTTGTGGTGTATCGGTAGAAGGTGAATTGGGTTGTTTAGGCTCTTTAGAAACAGGCGAGGCAGGTGAAGAGGACGGTTCAGGCGCAGAAGGAAAATTAAGCCATGATCAGTTACTGACCGACCCTGAACAAGCAGCCGATTTCGTTAAAGCAACAGGGGTTGACGCATTAGCAATTGCGATTGGTACAAGTCACGGTGCATATAAATTTACTCGTCCACCAACAGGTGATATTTTAGCGATTGAACGAATTAAGGAAATTCATGCCCGTATTCCAGATACACATTTAGTCATGCACGGTTCATCTTCAGTGCCACAAGATTGGTTAGAAATCATCAACAACTACGGTGGTGATATGGGTCAAACTTATGGTGTGCCAGTAGAAGAAATCCAAGAAGGGATTAAACATGGTGTCCGTAAAGTGAATATTGATACTGATTTGCGTATGGCTTCAACGGGTTCTATCCGTAAACATTTGAGTGACAACCCGGCAAATTTTGACCCACGCAAATATCTTAAAGCATCACGCGATGCGATGAAAGAAATTTGTAAAGCGCGTTATGAGGCATTTGGCACGGCAGGCAACGCTTCTAAAATCAAGCCAATTACGCTAGAGGAAATGTTCAAAAAGTACAAAACAGGTGAATTAGACCCACGTATTAATTAATTCCTGTTGTCATTGAATCGTGAGGCTGTGAAATTAAAATTGAGTATTTTTGCAGCCTCTATGCAAGTTGCGTTCTGTAAGGACTAGGACATTTTGCCCTAGTCCAACATCTCGAAATAAAAAATAGCCACAATAATCTAATCTTTGCTACGTCGTTGCTCTTCTTCTGCGGCAAGCTTATCCAGCTCTGCGTCCATATCGTCTAAACTTAACTCATTTTCCTCCGTAGCTACCATTTCTGCACGTTTGCGTAACATTAATTTAGAAAAAAATAAACCTGCTTCAAATAGTAATAAGACTGGAATGGCTAATAAAGTTTGTGAAATGATGTCAGGAGGGGTCATTAACATGGCGATTATAAATGCACCAACAATGATATAGGGGCGTTTTTCTGATAAAGATTCGGGTGTCGTCATCCCAGTCCAGATTAGTAAAAAAGTCGCTACAGGTACTTCAAACGCTACACCAAATGCAAAAAATAGTTTTAAAACAAAATCAAAGTAACTACTAATGTCAGTCATCATAGAGACACCATCCGGCGTGGTGCTGACCATAAATTGGAATATGATGGGAAAAACGACAAAATACGCAAAAACTATCCCTAAATAAAATAATAGCGTACTGGAAACCAGTAATGGCGTAACTAAATATTTTTCATGTTTATAGAGTCCCGGTGCAATGAATCCCCAAATTTGGTATAAAGAATAAGGTATTGAAATGAATGCTGCTAATACTAATCCTAATTTCAATGGGATAAAAAAGGGTGAAATCGGACTTGTTGCAATCATTTGTGTGCCTTCAGGTAACGAGCGTTGCAACGGTTCGGAAAAGAAAGTAAACAAATCGTTGAGAAATGGGCTTAGGGCAAGAAACACAATTAAAATGGCAATGACAATTCTTAGCAACCGGTCGCGTAACTCCACTAGATGCGCTAAAAATGGCATTTCTTGACCGCCGGGTGGTATATTCGCAGAATCACTCATAAATTAATCTTTACTGGCAGGTTTATCTTCTAAATCTTTAAGCGAAATAAAAGGTTGTTTGACTTCTTCTACAGTGGATTTTGTTTCCTCTATAAATTTATGCAAACTATTGTGTTCATCCAATTTCATTTGTTCTTGTAATTCCTGCAAACGTAATTCTTTATCAATATCTTGTTTCACGCTGCTAATAATACGTTTAGCGCGCCCGACCCATAAGCCAACGGTACGCGCTGCACCGGGTAACTTATCAGGTCCGATGACTACTAGCGCAACCACTAAGACTAGAGCTAATTCCCAAAAACCTATATCAAACATGGTCAACCCTAGTTTTTATATTCTTGTTTAGCCGTCACTTCACCTTCGATAATATCATCATCTACTTTAGTAACGCGCGGTGGTGGTGAGGCTTTAGTATCGGTGCTTGTATCAGTTGTACCCGTTTCATTTTCACCTTCTTTTACTGAATTGCGGAAATTTCTAATTCCCTCACCCAAATCCGCACCAATATTGCGTAATTTTTTAGTGCCGAATAGTAAAATAATAATCGCTAAAACAATCAGTAATTGCCAAATACCAATACCCATAAAACATCCTTTATCAGTTATTAATGAAATTATAAGTCTGAATAACGTTTACCGCCCAATAGATGAATGTGTAGATGGTAAACAACTTGACCGCCGTCTGCACCAGTATTAATCACCGTTCTAAAACCACCATCAAGTCCTTGTTGTTTTGCTAATTTTGGTAGCAACAACATCATCTGTCCCATTAAATCTTGATGATGATCTTGTAAATCCTGCAAACTTTCAATATGTTCACGCGGGATAATGAGTAGATGTACGGGTGCCTTTGGGCTAATATCTTTAAAAACAATGACTTTATCATCACTGTAGACTTGGTCAGAAGGAATCTCCCCTGCTACAATTTTACAAAAGATACAATCATTCATAACTTTCCTTTGGTCGTTGGGCTTTTTCTTCGAGACCTGAGCGTCCAAATCGTCGGTCAAGTTCTTGTAATATATCGTTAAAATCTATATTTTGTTGTGCCAATAAAACCATGCAGTGAAACCAAAGATCAGCCATTTCGTAGATAATTTCATCACGTTGTCCACCTTTAGCTGCAATTACCACTTCAGTACTTTCCTCGCCAATTTTTTTTAGAATTTTGTCTGTACCCTTTGCGTACAATTTGGCAACGTAAGAACTTGCAGGGTCAACCAATTTGCGCTGCTCTAATATTTCTGCGAGGCGTTGTAGTATAGCACTATCCATTGTATTTATAACTGTCCTTGCTTGGCAAGGGGCTAACTATACCCTATCAATGCACAGTGGACAATTCCAATTTTGAAGGTGTGTAAAATACGACACTTATCCCAGCGGATTAGAGTAGTATGGAGTATCTAGCAGTGCATATTGAGATTGTGTAAGCATTTGATTTTTAGCTAGTTACATCAAAATCAAACTATAAAGTAAAAATTATCCGCGCTGATTTTCTTTCTCAGCAGTGGCATTTCATTCAGTCCCAATTTTATTAATTTCCTTCATCAACCTATCAGTTTCTGAAAGTGCTACGATGAT
>CAYMCP010000091.1:0-7069 GCA_964388965.1 uncultured Thiotrichaceae bacterium
CACGCACGGTTCGGAGGGAGGGGAATGCCGTAAGGCTTTTCTCTACCCCTATAGGGACGAGGGAAAATTTGACGTAGTGCGTCAAAGGCTCATTCTACGCAGTGCATAGAACGAGTCAAAATTTTACTAGTTATGCCGCGTAAGTAAATAATCTAACATCCCCGCCGCCGCTTGGCGACCCTCAAATACAGCGGTTACGACTAAATCAGAACCACGCACCATATCACCACCTGCAAATACTTTTGGATGAGTCGTCTGGTAGGCGAAATCACTATCAGGTGTTGCTTTTACTTGACCATTTTCAAGCACTTCAATCCCAAAATCATTAAACCACGCAGCAGGGCTAGGGCGAAAACCAAATGCAATTAAAATAATATCCGCAGGTATAATTTTCTCACTGCCGTCAACAATAACGGGACGACGGCGACCCCGTTCATCAGGTTCACCTAATTTTGTTTTAATCAATTTAATACCTTCAACTTTCTCATTGCCAATAATTTCTACCGGTTGACGATTCCATAAAAAATTAACGCCTTCCTCTCTGGCATTAGCAACTTCACGTTTTGAACCCGGCATATTCGCTTCGTCACGGCGGTAAGCGCATGTTACTTTTGCCGCGCCCTGACGAATTGATGTGCGATTACAATCCATTGCCGTATCACCACCACCGAGTACAACAACACGCTTTCCTTTCACATTGACAAATTCATGTTCACCACGCCAACCTTGTTGTTGGTTAATATTGCCAATTAGAAAAGGTAATGCTTTGTATACACCTTGCTTGTCTTCACCGGGAAAACCACCTTGCATGTAAGTGTATGTACCCATACCTAAAAATATTGCGTCGTAATCTTCAATAAGTTGTTGAAATAAAATATCTTTACCAATTTCAGTATTTAGTACGAATTCAACGCCCATTCCTTCGAGAATGCTGCGGCGAGTTTGTACTACTTGTTTTTCTAATTTGAATGCTGGAATACCAAAAGTGAGTAAACCGCCGATTTCTGGATAGCGATCATATACGACGGCTTTAACACCATTACGCACTAAAACATCAGCACAAGCTAAACCCGCAGGTCCGGCGCCGACAATTGCGACTTTTTTATTAATAGCAACCACGTTGGACATGTCGGGTCGCCAACCTAACCTATATGCTTCATCCGTAATGTATTTTTCCACAGACCCAATTGTTACGGCTCCAAAACCATCGTTTAAGGTGCAACTACCCTCACATAAGCGGTCTTGCGGACAAACACGTCCACAAATTTCCGGTAAAGAATTGGTTTGATGGGATAATTCTGCCGCCTCGAATAGATTCCCTTCTACAATAAGTTTTAACCAATTCGGGATATAGTTGTGAACAGGGCATTTCCATTCACAGTAGGGATTGCCACAGTCTAAACAACGCTCCGCTTGATGTGCTGCCTCGTCGCCGCTAAATTGTCCATAAATTTCATTCCAATTTTTAATACGAATCCGGCTTTCGGTCTTTTTTGGGTCTATACGGGGTAAAGCCAAAAATTGAAAGTAATTACTCATATTTTTCCCCTAAAAATCAATAAACTTCTTGAGTTTGTTTTATATTTTAACAGTGTGCGCTGAATAACTATTTAACACTGTAAGCAGATTTAAATAATATTTTTTTCAAATAATTCAAAAAGATATGCGACACTACCTTGATGCAGTTTATGCTTACTTTATCAGAATGCACGTGCTAATTGCTATCTTACGCCTAAAAAAAATCGTTTTAGGATTGAAATTCTATTTAATTCCTGATAACGCTTCTAAAATCAATATGATAGCAGCCGAATCTAATTCACTTTGTCCAGTACCCACTAGTGCATTAAGATATTGTGCTGATAATGCGCTACCGGGTAGTGCAACACCTAAATCATGTGCAGTTTGCAACGCAATTTTAATATCTTTCTGATGCAACTTTGTTTTAAAACCCGGCTCAAATTGACGGGTTAGCATACGTTGTCCATGCACTTCTAAAATTTTACTACTCGCAAAACCACCCAATAATGCTGAACGGACCCTAGCAGGGTCAACACCTGCCGCTTTAGCTAAAATTAACGCTTCGCCTACTGCGGCAATCGTTTGGGATACGAGTATTTGATTACAAGTTTTCGCCACTTGCCCTGCGCCATTATCGCCAATGTGTACAATGTTACTACCCATGACTTCAAATAAAGGTTTAGCACGTTCAAAGGCGTGTTTTTTACCGCCAACCATAATGGATAATGTGCCCGCTATAGCACCTTTATCACCACCTGACACTGGTGCATCAAGCATTTCAATATGTTTTTCAGCCAATGTTTGCGCAATTTTTCTAGTCGCCAATGCCGCAATGCTACTCATATCGATAATTAAGCTATCTGCTCTCGCACCGTAAATTACGCCATTTTCACCTAAAATAACTTGTTCTACATCATGGGTATCTGAGACCATCGTAATGACAATATCACTTTGTGCCGCAACAGCTTGTGGCGAATTGCAACTTACCGCTCCAGCAGCAATTAAAGGTTGCATCATCTCACTGCGACGCGCATAAACTGTTAGTGAATAACCCGCTTGGCAAAGATTTATAGCCATTGGACGACCCATGATACCTAAGCCAATAAACCCAATTTTTTCCATATTGAAATACTCTTAGTTAATAACTATTCCTTCGCTCGTGATAAATATTCACCGGTTCGCGTGTCAATTTTTAGTAAATCACCCGTGCTAATAAATAAGGGAACACGCA
Organism: uncultured Thiotrichaceae bacterium; assembly: GCA_964388965.1. Classification (GTDB taxonomy): domain Bacteria; phylum Pseudomonadota; class Gammaproteobacteria; order Beggiatoales; family Beggiatoaceae; genus Albibeggiatoa. The sequence continues at coordinate 2,750 of CAYMCP010000091.1, forward strand.
CAACTGCACCCGTTTCTAATGTTGCGGGTTTGCTACCACCCGAAGAAGTATCGCCACGTATGCCGGGGTCGGTTTCAGTGACGGTTAAGGTGACGAAATTAGGGGCTGTTACCAACAGAGGTTGACCATTCCATAAGGTGACTGTACAAGATTCTTGCCCTTTTAACCATTTTAATGAATCGCCCACTGCATGACTGTCGGCTGGATATTGCTCGAAGGTTTCAGGGTGCATAAAATAGTAAAATTCTCCATCGTTGTAGGAATATTCTAATTCAACTTCAACAACATCCGCACCGTCAACGCTTTCACCTGACCTAAAAGTTCTTTCTAAAACTCGTCCCGTCTTCAAATTACGGAATTTTACGCGATTAAATGCTTGTCCCTTGCCCGGTTTAACAAATTCATTTTCTACGATGGAGCAAGGATCGCCATCTAACATAATTTTTAGACCTGATTTAAATTCACTAGTACTATATTTCGCCATTTATATGATTTCCTTAAAAAAAGACAAATGGTAAAGACAAGGCATATCTTGCCTCTACGATGTGAAAGAAAATGTAATGATATTTTAACATATTTCTCGTTTTCTCGTTTTTCTCGTTCCTACACGGCATGTAGACATGCAGTCCAGACGCGCCGCATCACGAGTCAACTCGACGTAGCATGTCGTGAAGGCATTCCCACAAAGTTTGTGCAAACAAGATAAAAATGAACCGTAAAAATTTATCATAAATCAATCTTTGAGAATTTTTTAACTGACGAATCGTGATTGTAAAGTTCGCGACAGTGTCGCGCTGCTGTGATGCCAGCCATAATAGATAATGCAATTTCTGCCGGCGTATGACTACCAATATCTAAACCCACCGGCGCGTGAAGCCGATTAAGTTGTTGTTCATTAATATCAAGCTGTAATAAACGTTTGCGTCTTGTCGCACTGGTACGTTTTGAACCTAAAGCACCGATATAAAAACAAGGTAATTTTAATGCTTCCATTAATGCCATATCGTCCAATTTGGGATCGTGCGCTAAAGTAATGACAACAGCACGCGGATGATTGGCTAATTTAAGTACCGTATCGTCTGGCATCGTGGTGACAAATTGCACACCTTCTTCGTGCCAATCGGTTACTCTTGGGTCGCAAACTGTAATTCGATAATCTAACATTAAAGCGATGCGAGCCGTGTAACGTGCTAATTGTCCAGCACCGATTAGGATTACATGCCAAGCTGCACCAAATATTTGATTTACAACTTCTCCGTTAAAATGAAATAGTTGCTCTGGATTTGCACGATGTAACGAAGTTTCTCCCGTTTCAAGACAAATTTGTCGCCGTACCAATTCACCTGCCTCAAGTCGTTCTAGTAATTTTTCTAATTGTCCGGTTTGTACTAATGGCTCGATCAGCAATTCCAAACGTCCACCACAAGGTAAACCAAATTGTGCGGCTTGTTGAGTGTTGACACCATAATCTACTAAAATTGGTGCAGTAAGCGATAATTCATTATGCCGAAAATGTGTTAGTAAATCTTGCTCGATGCAACCGCCAGACACCGAGCCTTCAAATTGTCCATCATCACGCATTAGCATTAATGAGCCAGATGGACGCGGTGATGAACCCCAAGTTTTAACCACCGTGACTAATGCAACACGATGTTTAGCGTTGATCCATTGAATGGCAGTTGTAAGTAATGCTTTATCGGTCAAGGTTTAAAACTCATTATTAAAAAATACTAAATATTACGCACAGGTAAGTTGTAATAACGTTTACCCGTCACGGTAGTTAATGCGTTAGCAACGGCAGGTGCAATAACGGGTGTCGCAGGTTCACCAACACCCGTTGGCACTTCTGTGGATGAGATGATATGTACTTCAACAGCTGGCATTTGGTTGATACGCAATACTTCATAATCGTGGAAATTGCTTTGTACCACGCGCCCTTTATCTAAGGTGATTTCGCTATTGATAATCATCGCTAAACCAAAACCCATACCGCCTTCCATTTGCGCTTTAATAATATCTGGATTAATGGCAATACCACAATCTACTGCAATAATAACTTTATCTACGGTAAAACGGTTGTCATTTACAGTTACATCTGCAACCATTGCGACAAAAGAATTAAATGATTCGTGTACCGCCACACCACGCCCTTGTCCCGCTGTCAATGTTATTTTACCCCAATTGGCTTTTTCTGCTGCTAATTTTAATACTGCTGCATGACGTGGTTGATTTTTAAGTAACGCTAAACGATATGCGACTGGGTCTTTACCTGCTTTGGCTGCTAGTTGATCAATAAAGGTTTCTGTTGTGTAAGCCGTATGCGTCGAACCAACTGAACGCCACCATTGAATGGGTACTTCTAGTTGTGGTGAGTGCAAATCTACATATAAATTGGGAATTTGATAAGGTAAATTTTTCGCGCCTTCGACCGATGTATGATCGACACCGTTTTTAATCAATGCCGATGCAAAAGGGCTATCTTGCGCAATAGACTGTCCCACAATACGATGCTCCCATGCTTGTGGCATCCCGTTTTTATCTAAACTGGCGCGTACTCGATGCAAGTTAAGCGGACGATACCAACCATTTTGCATATCATCTTCTCGAGTCCAAACAAGCTTGACCGGTACATCAAAATGCTTGGCAATATTTGCAGCTTCTAATACATAATCAGAATTTGGATTAGCACGTCGCCCAAATGAGCCGCCTGCGTATAGTGTATTAATTTTTACTTGTTCTGCTTGCAAACCGAATAATTCAGCAATACGCGCCTGATCTAAAGTTTGCATTTGGGCACCATTCCACACCTCGACGCTATCATCTTGATTATGTACAACACAATTCATAGGCTCCATGCAAGCGTGAGCGAGGTACGGATAATGATATTCTGCTTCAATCACTTCTGCTGCTTGATTTAATGTAAGTAACACATCTCCATCATTACGCGCTACCGCTCCTCTTTTATCAGCCAATTTTGCATATTGCGTAAAAATCTCTTCTGTACCAAGCTTAAACGCATTTGATTCATCCCAATCAATTTTAAGTGCATCACGTCCTTTCTTCGCAGACCAAAAATCTTTGGCTACTACAGCAACACCAGTAGGTATCACAACGACCTCTTGTACACCTGGCATTGTGCGCGTTACTCTATCATCTACCGATTTCGGCGTTGCACCGAATAGTGGCGGGTGTGCAACCAGTGCAGTCAACATATTTGGTAATTGAATGTCTTGAGTAAAAATTGCACTACCGTTACTTTTAGACGGAATATCTTTACGTGGTACGTTTTTACCAATTAAATTAAATTGATCAGGTATTTTTAAATTCACCTGACTTGGCACAGCTTGTTTAGTAGCCGACTCGACCAATTCACCAAATGTTGCGGATTGATTGCCTGTACTGAGCCTACCTTGTTGGACGTTGATTTGTTCTGGATTGACTTGCCATTGCGCGGCGGCAGCGGAAATAAGCATTGCTCTTGCTGTTGCTCCTGCCTCACGCATCTGCTGCCAAGAATTCGCCATTGCATTACTGCCACCAGTGCCCTGTGTGTTACCCCAAAATAAGTTGTTATAGCGCGAACCGTCTGCAGGTGCGCTAATGATATTCACTTGTTCCCAGTCAGCATCTAATTCATCAGCTATAATCGTAGCTAAACCCGTATGCGCGCCCTGTCCCATCTCCAAATGCTTGGCAATTATCGTTACAATATTATCTTTACCGATGCGTAAAAATGCGTTAGGCGTGAATTCCATTTGTGCTGTTTGTGCCGCTTGTGCTGCATTAACTGGGATATTAAAGCCTAACACAAAGCTCATACCAGCACCTAAACCAAGTTTGAGAAAATCACGACGGTCAATTGTGTGGATTTGGTCCATGATATAGATTCCTTACGCTAATTTTTTTGCAGCGGCGTGAATGCCTTCGCGGATACGGTGATAAGTATTACAACGGCATATATTAACACTCATGGCATTATCAATATCACTGTCGCTAGGATTAGGATTATTTTTTAATAAAGCGGCGGCTGTCATAATTTGACCAGATTGGCAATAGCCACACTGTGCGATTTCTAATGCTTGCCATGCGTCTTGTAATGCCTTACCTTCTTGAGTGTTGCTAATTCCTTCGATAGTAGTAATATGTTTACCGATGGCAGCAGAAACAGGTACAGAGCAGGAACGAATCGCTTGACCATCAAGATGTAAGGTACATGCACCACATAAGGCTATGCCACAACTAAATTTTGTACCAGTCAACTTGGTATGATCACGAATTGCCCACAGTAAGGGCATATCTGGTTCGACATCGAGTTGATAC
>CAYMCP010000091.1:7169-11676 GCA_964388965.1 uncultured Thiotrichaceae bacterium
TTACCATTAACGCGATCTCATTTTGAATGCGTTGAATTGTGGATACACTGAACACGCCGATTTTGTTGATACGTTGGATGTGTTAGCCCGAAGACATCGGGTGTTAGCCTGTGGAGCGGAATCGTTGGATTTTGCGATGAAGCAGGAAGCAGTTTTAACTGAAACGCATAAGGCTAAAACACCTGAGTACTCAACTGTACTTGGGAATCCCCAGCCTTTAGAGCGGGGAGGATGTCACTAATAACCACTACTAAGGAGCAATGTGAATGGCAATTATCAAAATGACTGACTTAGACCTTAAAGGTAAACGGGTATTGATTCGTGAAGACCTTAATGTGCCTGTTAAAAATGGTAAAGTGACGAGCGATAAACGCATTACTGCCTCTTTACCTACAATTAAACATGCAATGGATGCAGGTGCTAAAGTGATGATTATGTCTCACTTAGGTCGCCCGACTGAGGGAGAGTATGCAGAGGAATATTCGTTAAAACCTGTTGCTGATCACTTAGCGCATTTATTAGGTAAAGAAGTTCGTTTAGTAAAAGATTGGTTGAACGGTGTTGAGATAGCAGAAGGTGAAGTTGTTGTTTGCGAGAATGTACGTTTTAACAAAGGTGAAGGTGAAAATGATGAAACCTTATCAAAACAAATGGCAACTTTATGTGACGTATACGTGATGGATGCGTTTGGTACGGCACATCGTGCGCAGGCTTCAACACACGGTGTTGGTCAGTTCGCACCGATTGCTTGCGCAGGACCGCTGTTAGCAGAGGAATTAGACGCATTAGGCAAAGCATTGAAAGAACCAGCTCGTCCGATGGTTGCAATTGTCGCGGGTTCTAAAGTATCGACTAAATTAACTGTTTTGGAATCTTTATCAACGGTCGTTGATCAATTAATTGTCGGCGGCGGCATTGCGAACACTTTCATTAAGTCAGTAGGTCATAACGTAGGCAAATCATTATGTGAGGATGATTTAGTCGAGACGGCGAAAAAATTGACTGCGGCGGCGGAATCGCGTGGTGGTAGTATTCCGATACCAATAGATGTTGTAGTAGGTAAAGAATTTAGCGAATCCACCCCTGCGGCATTGAAAAAAGTGAATGAAGTCGCTGATGATGATATGATTTTCGATATTGGACCAGAAACCGCAAAAATGTTAAGTGATATTTTGAAAAATGCAGGTACAATTGTCTGGAATGGTCCTGTAGGTGTTTTTGAATTTGATCAATTTGGAGAAGGCACGAAGGCAATGGCTGAGGCGATTGCAGAAAGTAGTGCATTTTCAATTGCAGGTGGTGGCGATACATTAGCGGCTGTAGATAAATACGGTGTTGAGGATAAAATTTCTTATATTTCAACTGGTGGCGGTGCATTTTTAGAATTCCTAGAAGGCAAAAAACTACCAGCCGTCGAAATGTTAGAAGCGCGCGGAAGTTAATTTGATTCTATTTCACTCTTGTGCGCTGGATATTCTGGTGTACAGGAGTTGCGTCCTGTTTCAGAAAAGTAGACAAGATTGATAAATTTTAGTCTACGCAAGACGGCACATGCCAGTGACTTTAAAATGCCAATAATTAGTTGTTTTTTTGACTATTATATCTATGTTATTATAAAAAACTGTTATGGGTTAGTGAGTGGATTTGTATTTTTCTGCACGCCAATAAATAATTTCGTTGTAATAACATTCTGTTTTTATTTAATTTAAAATCTCTATGCTATACGGCATATTGTTTGCGTTAGTGGTTTCAGTCTAAAAATAATTTTAATAGTTGTATTTATACAACAATTAGTGGTAATATTTAATGACTGTTGCGAAAAAAACTTATAGTGTTGTATATTGACAAGTGTGATGACGTTAGATAACATCTAGCCCAATTAGTTGAGTGACCCACAAAAAGTGCTTTATCTTGTTTACTATGTAACACAACGTATGGTAAATTTGCAGCTAAAGCAGGTTTGCTCTCAAATTTCACTAAAAAATTAGTGAACCGATTTTATTTTGTAACTTCTCAAGAGAGGACTTCATCAATGAAGAAACTTAAAAAATTAACAGCCGCTATGGCGGTCGCACTTGGATTAGGCTTTGCCGCGCCTAACGCGAGTGCGATTATTGAAGTTGAATCTGGCGGCGCAGGGGACGCATTACAGTTTCCTCTTTACATCGCTAAGTCTGGTTGGGAAAACTATTACGCTATTACTAATAACAGTGGTGATTGGATTCAAGGTCACTTACGTTTTCGTGGTGGCGCGTGGTGCGCTGAGATGCGTGACTTCGATGTGATTTTATCTCCAGGTGATGTGTTTGTGTTCCGCGTCGCTGACGTTGACGGTGACGGATACGGCGAATTAGATATGTCCTTAGACCCGTATAACTTCATGTATACAGGTATGTTGGAAGCCAATAACCAATGGTTTGACCCATCCGATGGTAGCCAGTTACGTCCTTATGGTAATTTAACTCAAGGTGAAAATACTTTAACTTCTCGTTGTCGCGCTGGTGTTGACGGTACTTATATGATGAGTTCTGATTTCACTGGTCGTCAATATTATCCTTGTATGGATTTGGATACAAGCTCATTAGTAGATGAAGCTATTAGAACGTACTACGACGGTGGTATTGAAGCATTTGATGCAAAACACAGCGGTCGTCGTGAACATCAAAAAACTATTGGTTATGTTGAGTTTATTGGTGAAGGTATCTTAGAAGGTATGACCCATGCCATTATGGCTAGTTTATTGGGTTTTGATAAACCTGGAAGTATGGATGTGTCGTATCCTACAACTCGTCCGCGTATCTATGATGGTCAGACACTTCACAAAAACGTTAATATGGATGCTCACCAGACTAATGTATTTAGCGGCAGAGGCACAAACTTATGGCAATGGACTGACGCTGGGAATGGTTTTGCTGAAGATTTAGGCGCACGCGATGTACCGAATGTATTAACAGGTACTGGTTTTGTGTCTGTTACCGGTGGTCATGCAGCAGCGTATAATGCAGAAGCATACATCAATTTCCGTACAGTAGGCGAAAATCGTCACCGTATTGAAAACTACAGAGCTGTAGCAAGAAGTGCAGGTGATATTTATGGTCGTCCATTAGATGATTCTGATGGTGACGGTATCGTTGCTGATACAGTCAGTGCTGTACAAATAAACGCTGACAGAAATCCAGCTTTCGCTGCTGTCATTATCCATCATGAAGACGGTGCTTCTTCTGCAAGTGCTACAGTACCAGCAGGTAACTATGTTTATTCTGATAAAGATAGTGACATTTATGAAGACTCTATTAGTTTTAACAATACTTGGGGACCTACACTAGCTGACGGTGACGACTATGACTTAGATACTTTACGTCCGGGCAGTGTTATTACACCTTTTGATTTTGTTGATGATTTTGATAATGTACCTACCATGAAGTACACTAGTACAGCGGAAGTAGAAGAAGCTATTCGCCTAGCTGGTCAAACTTTTTATGGCTATTACTTTGATAGTTCATCTCAAGGTTCTGGTGTATTAAAACCGAAAGGTGATAAAAAATTATCTCAAACCAGTTGGTATTTTGCATGGTATCCTACTAAGTATTACTATGGTGAAAGTGATACTGGTTTCGATTTTAATAATACAGCTACTCCAGATACTAGAGACAATTTTGATGACATTATTAATGGTCTTTTAAGTTGTGGTAAGGGCTATGGTGTTGAAGTATGGGATATTAATGAAAACCCCGGTCGCCCTGTTTCAATAGCAGCGAATGCGTGTCCCTCACCTTTCGTACCTTCTTTACATGCTAATCTTTATCCACAGTGTGTAGGTCAAGACGCGCCACCACAAGTGTTAGGTTTATCAGAAGAGTTGTCTGTTTTCTCTATTGAAGCACTCAAAGCAACTTACGGTTTAGATGGTTCAGCTTCCATATACAGTGACCAATATGCAGCAGGTAGAATGGTATTATCTGTAATGGATAACAATCCTATGGACGATAATTTATCTGTCCCATATTGTGGTGATGGTAGAGGTGCTCCTCAACGTTCAAGTTTCCCTGGTTTGATGTATACCATCGAATTTGAAGATAGTGGTGATGGTCTATACCACTGGAGAGCGTTGCAACGTAATGGTTCTCGTGCAAATTGCGTACTTTGCAAATAACCTATTAACGTAGCTTCTGTTATAAGCCAGTCTTTCTTAGGGAAGGCTGGTTTTTGTCGTTTTGTAGAGACAAGGCATGTCTTCTCTCTACGCTACCAACTATTGATAACGTTCCAACATACCAAGAAAATTAATCAGTTTCGACTGGGCGATGAAACGCCTACTCCGCAGTAAAGCCAACTTTAACATCTTGGAGGGCTTTCTATCTGAATTACTAAAACAAGACATTACTCAATACCCTCGCCACTAAACTTGCATAACGGGGCTGTGAATTCTACCTAACTGCGCACATTGGTTAATGATTTGGGATATAAAATTATCATCAGCGAAATCAGGAAGAGATTTTAAAGTATG
>CAYMCP010000092.1:0-11651 GCA_964388965.1 uncultured Thiotrichaceae bacterium
CACGGACTTTCACCATGTTGATAAAGTGCCTTTACAGGCGCACCGTTCCTACATGCCATGTAGGAATGCAGTCCAAACGCGCCGCGTCACAAGTCAACTCGACGTAGCGCGTCGTGAAGGTATTCCCACAAAGCTTAATAAATTCTACAGGTGCTGAATTCAAAATTACAAAATAAGTCTATTGAAATAGTAGGAATTGATGCAATATATTTTCATACTAACTTGCTAGATGAATCATCAGTTTTTTTATTATTTTGTTTAATATCTATCAAATAGACATGAAAATACCTGCTTATCAAAAATTCAATCTTAGGCATAGGTGTTGCTTTTCTCACAAAGGTTCTCAGCAATGACCCACTTATTATAACAATATAGGTTTTGAGCATGTCTACTCCACTTAAAGTATCTCCAATTGGCTTGAGCAATACTGACCAATCTGTATTGAAAGTAGCATTAAGTCTAATTGCAAAAACGGAGGTAGAGACAGAGCTATTAACTGAACAAGACCATCATGGCAATATTTTAATTGTTGATTTAGACGAACCAAAAGCAAGACAATTTCTTAAAACATTTAGTCCAAGCTCACAAGTAGAATTATTACTGATTTCAAGCGGAATGGTAGAAGAACTACACTATCAACATTTTTTACACAAACCTATCAGAGTGCAAACAGTTAAGGACATATTATTAGACATTTTGCAAGAAATGAGTACAACACCAAATTCAAAGATAACTCATTATCCCGCGTTGCCAACCCAGTCCACACCACAAACTAAGACCGCCTTTAATCCAAATAAAAATTTATTTTTTGTCTTGTTAAAAATTCAAAAAGAGAAAAAAGCAGCGCAAATTTATTGTCCACCTTATTCTGCTTTATTTGTAAACGGTATGGATAATATTGTAGCGACTTCGGCGACTAAAGAAATATTATGGAAAATTACCCATTTGCCTAATACCGATATTAATAGCTTGCAACTTTCTCTTGCAGATTTTGCAATTTTAGCTAAGGGACAGCGCGTTATTCCATTAAAAAATATTTTGTGGACAACTGCATTATACCTTTCTCAAGGACAAATTGCTGCGCCTGAGGTTACAATGGATACGCCAGTACAATTAAAAGTATGGCCTAATTTTTCACGTTTGGACTTTGAGCCAGAACACATGCAGTTGACAACATTAATGACGGTTAAATCTTTAACGCTAAAGCAACTCGTTGAACAAACTCAATTTCCTACAGATTTCGTTATTGGTTTTTTCAATGCAATATGGTTTCTGGATTTAGTTGCAATCAAACCTACTCAAATTGCTATTACCAACCCTAGCTCACAAATACCTATCAAATCTAGCTTATTACAAAAAATAGCTAATCGTTTGAAATTAAATAATATTTAAAATATTTTCAATTTTTTTATAAAAAGTTTTATACATCTTCCAATATTGTCCGTCATAGAGAGTAGGAAGTAGGAACTACTTAAAAGTTGACCTTGACAATAGGAGGATAAATATGTGCATTCCGGTGTATAAAAACCCAAACCCTGATTTAATCATTTTCTCAGACCCGACTTGGCTGATTTCAGCGGAAAAATACTTGATAGCTCACGCGCTAGAAACGGTTTTAGCTGAACACACATCAGAGAAAACTATACAGCAGACCATTGATAAGTTTGTAAGCGATTTCAATGGAATTTATCAGATAAATCAACATGATATTGATCAAATGTGTAACCGATTACGCTATGAAACACCAAAGCGACATACTAAACAATTGATTGAATTTATTAGTATTCGTAATACGGTAACGAGTTACGTCACTCAAAATTTTGATGAAATTGCCAACTGTCTGCAAAAAAGCTTTGCTTTTCAGGCTGCTAATTGGAATCCTCAGTTATATCAAGCTGTGTTGTGCGCTGGTATGGAGTACGCGGTGAGTAATATCAAGGAAAATAAAACAATTATTATGCTCACAGCCTCACCTGCACAAACTGAATGCCTACCTGTCATTGAAATGGCAGCAAATCGACGGATCAAAATACATATTCTCTTCGCAACAAGTGTGAAACCACGTCAGCAAGATGTACATTTTTACAAAAAAATGGCGGATATGTCAGGTGGTAAATTTTTTGAATTAAGGAGAAGTTTTATCACAGAAATGCAATTAGAGGCAATTTTTCGTAGCATTATCAAACCAACTCGTTTAATAAAACGGACTACTCGTAAACTACATTATCTATCTCTACAAAATTAATTATCTCCTTGTTGACGGTTATTGCACGTACTGAACGGCAGTCGTGCAATTTTTTCGTTTTATTAGCCTTTTAAGTTTTCTAAACGCATCCGCATGACTTGCCCCTCAATTCCTTCTAAAGCTTCAATTTTTGCAATCGCTTGATTTACATAAGCTTCTTTCACATTATGAGTTAAAATCACAATGGTAACAGAATCAGCATCACCAACTTGTTTTTGAATAATTGCCTCAATACTAATGTTATTATCGCTTAATAAACTGGTTACTTGCGCTAATATACCTTTTCTATCTAACGCAGTCATGCGTAAATAATAAGCGGTTTCAATATCTGAAATTGGCATCACCGCAATGTCAGAAAGTGCGTTTGCTTGAAATGCTAAGTGTGGTACCCGATTTTCAGGATCAGAAGTCAAGGCACGCACGACATCTACCAAATCAGCAACAACGGCTGAAGCTGTCGGTTCAGCACCTGCTCCCGCGCCGTAGTATAGAGTTGTGCCCACTGCGTCCGCCTTGACTAAAACCGCATTCATTACACCGTCAACATTAGCAATCAAACGTTTATGCGGGATCAGAGTGGGATGTACACGCAATTCAATCCCACCTTTTTGATGTTTTGCAATTCCTAAATGTTTGATTCTATAGCCTAATTCAGTAGCATATTGTACATCTTCACGAGTAATTTTAGTCATTCCTTCAGTGTAGATTTTTTCAAATTGTAATGGTATACCGAACGCGATTGAGGCAAGAATAGTCAACTTATGCGCCGCGTCGATGCCTTCTATATCAAATGTCGGGTCTGCCTCAGCGTAACCTAATTGTTGTGCTTCGGCAAGTACATCGCTAAATTCACGTCCTTTATCGCGCATTTCAGTTAAAATAAAATTACTTGTACCGTTAATAATTCCCGCTAACCATTCAATATTATTACCGCTCAAACCTTCTCGAATAGCTTTAATGATTGGGATACCACCGGCAACCGCAGCCTCAAACGCAACCATGACACCTTTATCTTGAGCCGCTTTAAAAATCTCATTGCCATGAATTGCGATCAATGCTTTATTTGCTGTAACAACGTGTTTACCTTGTTCAATTGCTTTTAAAACCAATTCTTTAGCTAATTCTGTACCGCCGATTAATTCAGCAATAATCTCAATTTCTGGATCATTTACTACATCAAAAGGATTTTGAGTTAAATTTATGCCAGAGGTTTGACAAATACGCGGTTTGTTTAAATCACGCGCACTACCGTGAGTTACGATAATGCCACGTCCTGCACGGCGAGTAATTTCCTCTGCGTTACGTTGCAACACATTAACCGTACCACAACCTACCGTACCCAAACCGAGTACACCAACCTTGACAGGATTTAACATAAAAAAACCTCTTTAAAGTAATGAATGAAGAGAGAAATTCGACATCCTCCCCACCGTAAATGACGGGGTTTTACGCATTATTGGATAAATATTTTATTTGAAATCAAAACAGATTATTACAAAAAATGTCAAAAATCATCCACCAATTTTACGCGCAACCCAATCCATAGTACTCACAGGTAATAGATAGCGCAGTGTTACCAACAAGTAAGTGGGAAAAGTAACAAAATAGTGCGATTTTGGTTTTTTTGCTTCTAAAGCGTGAATTACTTTTTTTAATACGGCATCCGTGCCTAAAGTGAACGGTGCAACATCACCTTCTTGCAATAAACGCTGTTGAGCTAACGCATATTTGTCCTGATGTGGACTATTTTGTATGTCTGCAATGTGACGTTTGAAATGCGGATAACAATTTTCTCGGAATCGGCTGCGAATAGGTCCAGGTTCAATTAACGATACGTGTACACCACTACCATACAATTCAATGCGCAATGTTGCAGAAAGTCCTTCTAAAGCGTATTTACTGGCATTGTAAGCCCCTCGCAGTGGTAACACGGTTAAACCTAGTACAGAACTATTTTGGATAATACGTCCTTCACCTTGACGACGCATAATCGGAATGACTTGACAAGTTAGCTCATGAGTACCAAAAAGATTTGTTTCAAATTGTTCGCGTAACGCTTCACGACTCAAGTCCTCTACTGCACCGACTTGACCATACGCGCCATTATTGAATAAACCGTATATTTTACCATTTGTTAAATTTAAAATCGTTTCAATCGCACTGCGAATAGAATTAGAATCCGTTAAATCTAATTGTATTGATTCAAAACCTTCAGCTTGTAATCGTTCAACATCAACCATTTTACGCGCTGTTGCAAATACTCTATAACCACGTTGTTTTAAACCTTTTGCCACACCATAACCAATACCACTTGAACAACCTGTAATTAAAATTGGCTTATTTGCAAAAGCGTTATTCATGACTATTTTCCCAATAGAGTTGATTTAATCTGAATTCGATAATTTTTTGATTTAACGACTTGTTTGCACTGACTATTTTTCAAGGAATACTGACTTCTTGCAACATGTGATTAACTAAATCTTGGCTATTTTGCGGCTCACCTGCGGCTGTGACGCGATGTCCTACAACACCTTGTAAAACGGCTTGGATGTCTTCTGGAATGACATACTCACGTCCTGCCATTAATGCCCATGCTTGCGCACTGTGCAAAATCGCAAGACCGGCACGCGGCGATAAACCCATGTAATAATGTGGAGAATGGCGGCTATAATCAAGTAAAGATTGCAGATAATCCACTAAAGGATCGGAAATTCGTACTTCTGTCACAGCATGTTGCATTGCAATTAATTCTTCTACCGTGCAGCTAGGTGTGAGATGCAAAATCATATCACGTCGATCACGTCCTTTGAGTAATGCTCGCTCTGTTTCTGGATCAGGATAACCTAATTCTAAACGCATCATAAAACGGTCTAATTGCGATTCAGGTAAAGGAAATGTACCAATTTGATGTAATGGATTTTGCGTAGCGAGAACAAAAAACGGTTGCGGTAAGTGGCGTGTTTTGCCTTCAACGGTCACTTGATGTTCTTCCATTGCTTCTAACAGAGCACTTTGGGCTTTAGGCGTTGCACGATTAACTTCATCTGCTAATACCATTTGAGAAAAAATAGGACCAACGTGAAAAGTAAATTGATTAGCTTCTTTGTCAAAAATGGAAACACCGATAATATCTGCGGGCAATAAGTCACTTGTGAATTGAATCCGTTGAAAGCTTAAATCAAGCACTTTAGCTAGCACATGCGCCAATGTAGTCTTGCCTACGCCGGGAATATCCTCAATTAAAACATGCCCACGCGCAAGTAAACAAGCGAGAACTAAACGAATTTGTAACTCTTTACCGAGGATAATATGATTGATTTGCTTAACTATGTTATCTAAAGTTACTTTAAATTGAGACATAAGCATTTAATTTGTAGCTGAAAGTTTCATACTAGCATATTTGGCGTTTTTGATTTTAGCAATTGTATTGCTATGATCAAGACTCTCGCCACTAAAGTTGTTGACGGATGATAATTTTATATCTCAAATCACTAACCAATGTGAGAATTTAGGCAGAATTCATAGCCCTATTATGCAACTTTAGTAGCGAGGGTATTGATAATGCTAATTAATTTAATTTTTTTACGCAATATGAGTGATAAAATGGAGTCATTTAGTCAACGCATTCTAACTTGGTTTGCACAGCATGGACGCAAAGATTTACCCTGGCAGCGCGATAAAACTGCATATAAAGTTTGGGTTTCGGAAATCATGTTACAGCAAACCCAAGTCAAGACCGTTATTCCCTATTATGAAAAATTTATTCAGCGTTTTCCAACCGTACAAGATTTAGCGGCTGCTGAGTTAAACGAAGTATTACATTACTGGAGTGGCTTGGGTTACTACGCGCGTGCGAGAAATTTACATCACGCAGCACAACAAATTTGCCAAGATTTTCAAGGCGAGTTACCACGCAATATGACACAATTACAAAGTTTAAAGGGTATTGGATACTCCACGGCTGGGGCGATTTTGGCATTAACTTATAATCAACGCCAACCGATTTTAGACGGTAATGTGAAACGAGTATTAGCGCGTTACCATGCGGTCACGGGTTGGACTGGTGATAAAAAAATCGTAGAAAAATTATGGACATTAGCAGAACAGCATACACCACATAATCAAGTCTGTGACTACACGCAAGCGATGATGGATTTAGGCGCGATGATATGTACTCGCAGCAAACCACATTGTTCAATTTGTCCAGTGCAAAATACTTGTATCGCCTATCAAATGCAATCTCAAACTCAATACCCTACACCTAAACCGCGTAAAACTTTACCAATAAAAACCATTTATTTTTTACTGCTGCATACCGAAGATAATTACATTTTATTACAACAACAACCAACAACAGGTTTATGGGGTGGTTTATGGATATTTCCGCAGTGCGATACCAACACCGATATTAAAACTTATTGTCAGCAACGTTGGAATTTAGATGTGGATTATTATGAAACGTGGTCAACTTTTCGTCATAGTTTTACCCATTTTCATTTACAAATTACGCCCATATATATAGCCTTGAATCACAAGATACTGGTTGACAATGGTGATTGGTATCAACTCTCACAGCCACAAAATTGGGGTTTAGCCGCTCCAGTGGTACGTTTATTACAGCAAATTAAAGGATTTATTCAAATGAGTCGTACGGTGCAATGTATCAAATTAGGTCAAGAATTAGAGGGTTTAGCGCGTCAACCGTATCCGGGCGAATTAGGTAAACGTATTTTTGAAAATGTATCACAAGAGGCTTGGAATCAGTGGTTGCGTCAGCAAACAATCTTAATTAATGAGTATCGTTTGTCTCCTGTAGACCCACAAGCGCGTAAAATGCTTGAGGAAGAAATGGAAAAATTCTTTTTTGATAATCAAGAATAAAGCGGATAAGTAGAGAGGACGCGACTTTTTTTCAATCGTCAAGAAAAAGGAAGCGTCCGGTTAGGGCAATCGCGCTAAAATATTTTTTGAAAATACTGCTTTGAAATCTTAGCCAATATGTTAAAAAATCTAGGCGTTACGCAGTTCAAATAAAAATTTGTCTTGTTTCCTCGTCCCAATGGTCTCCGTTGGGGTGCAGCATGGACGCTCTGCGTCCTGATTTATTGTGAGTTGCAAATGTAGCATAAAATTTTTGTGTGAACTGTGTAACGCCTAAAAATCAATATTTTCTTTCACGTCGCAGAGACAAGGCATACCTTGCCTCTACAAAACCTTGTTTCTTCAGATTTGTCATTTATTCCCAACTATTAACATCTGCGTCAGGACACTTATCACCACCTTCACGTCCGTCAGCACCTAATGAGCTTAAATCATAATCACCGTGTGTACCCGGATATTTATATACATATTCGTTTTCCCATGGGTCTAAAGGCACTTTCTTTTTTGTTAAATAAGGTCCATCCCAACGGGTACTGCTATCTTCATTATTAAGCAAACCTTCCAACGTGCGCGGATATTTACCCACATCAATGCGATGTTGATCTAAGGATGCACCCAAACTACTGATTTGTGAAGAAGCAGCGTCACATTTTGCCTTATCAAAACCTTTAAAAATTCGTGGTCCGACCAACGCACCCAACATGGCAATAATCGCCATAACAATTAATAATTCAATCAAAGTAAAGCCGTTTGTCTTTTTCACCTGTAAAACTCCTAACTAAAAGATAATGGCATGATGAGGTAATTGCAAAATTATAAAAAGCGAGCGGATTTTCTGCTAAATGGCAGAATAAACAAAGTATCCTGTTTACTTGTTGTAGAATAAGGAGAACAATCCACTTAATTTACGATAAATAGATACTGCTATGAATGATACCTTGAAGCCTCGTTTGTTGCAATTCACAAGCTTGTTGCAATAGCAATTCTACATTTTCAAAAAATATTTTAGCGCGATTACCCACTTATTATAATAAATTGTTATTTCGCCTTGATATAAACCTGTTAAAATAGTTAAATAAACTGAAGTCAATGATACTTTAAGTTGATAATTTACTCTTAAAAAAACACTAACTTAGGGATATTAAGCGGAGAAAATTATGCTGCGAAAATTTAATTTAATAATCTACTGGTGTGCTTGCATATTGCTGAATGCCAATTTAGCTGTCTATGCAGAAACCACAGAAACTGATATTTCTTCGGAGATATCTATTGCTTCACCTTCTGCTGGTATGAGTGAAGCTATGATTACTGTTCCAGCAAATATGATGCAGGCAGCGAATAAATTTAAAATGCCTTTGAGTAAAGATGTACTTGATCTAAAAGAGGCAAGTGCATTAATTTCTTTAGAAAATAGCATTCAAGCGGAAAAATTCCGTAGTGAATTACTCGGTTTAGAGCACGAGAAAAACAAATTAGTGCTTGAAAATGACGTGTTATTGGAAAAAGTACGCCATCAGTTGGCGGAGTTGAGTGCGGAAAAAGAGCGCGTTTTACTTGAAAATGAAGTTACAGAAGCAAAACAAACTCAAACTTTGGCAAATTTAGTTGCTCAGAAAACCCGTCTGGAATTGGAAAACGCTATTGCAACAGAGCAACAAACTCAACATTGGCAAACAATCGAGCAGAAAAAAGCTGAATTAAAACTACAAAATGACGTTGCTGAACAGAAAAATCGTGCAGAAGAGCTAAAAATCCAGTTAGAAACCACTAAACTAAGTTTTGAGTTGTCTAAATTGGAATTTGAAAAAGCTAAACGCACTGCTGATATTGAGGAGTTAAGCGAGCGTATTTCAGAACGTGAACAAAAAGCATTGTGGGAAAGTGAAGCAAATAAAGACCCTGAATTATTAGAAGAACCGTTTGTTAATGGCAAATTAATTTTAAGTGATCGTAAAATTGAATTAGACCCTATCATTATGCGTGGTACAGCAGAATATGTTGTTGAGCGCATTGATTATTTTAATAACAAAGACCCTAATTATCCAATTTTCATTATCATTGATGTGTGTTATGGCGGTTCGGTCTCAGAGGGCGCGAAGATTTTAGAAGCAATGGAGGCTAGTCCAGCACCCGTTTACGTTGTTGTTAAATCATTGGCTGCGAGTATGGCGGCGGTTATCACGACATTAGCAGAGCGTTCTTATTCTTATCCTAATGCAATTTTAATTCATCATCAAATGTGGGGTGGTTTCTACGGTAACATCAAAGAGCAACAGGAACAGTTGGAAATGATGAAAGAGTGGTCACGTCGTTTAATGAGACCGGTCTCTGACAAAATGGGTGTAGAAATGGATGAATTTGTTGAGATGATGTATGAGCACAGTTCAACAGGTGATTGGAACGAGTTTGCTGACAATGCTATTACTTTAAAATGGGTTGATTATATTACAGAGGACATTCGTGATACTTCTTACGTCAAAAAACCTATAGAAGAGCATAATGATGAGGATTTTTTCTTTTTTAGTATGAAATCTAACCCCTTCCGTTTGGAAGAGCAGACTGATTCGCAAGGTAACAAGTATGTGCAATTGCCACGTTTAGGTCCTTATGACTTTTACCATTTGTATAACCCTGATAATTACTATCGTTATTGATAATTGAGCAGGTAGCATTTTATTTTGCTGTGTAACAGTCTCGTGACGACGCGCTGTGTTGTCGCGGACTGTTTGTTGTTGCTGTCGTAAGTTTTATATTGATCTTAAAAATGTTGTATAAAAATTTTCTTTCCCAACAGTTCAATAAATTATTCCCGCAAACTTGCTTTCTATGTGGCGCGCTCACGTCAAATCCATTATGTGCAGGCTGTCTTGGAGATTTACCCTATTTAGATACGCCTTTGCACTCAATTAAAACATTTGGACATCTTAATCAAGCCTATGCGCTTTTTGAATATGATTACCCGGTTAATTATTTGATTCAACACGCAAAATTTAATAGTAATTTGGTTATTTTGCATTTTTTAGGCACATTGATGGCAAAACATCTTAATTTTGAATATACGCCAGATGTGATTATGCCAGTACCTTTACATTATAAACGTTTACGTTCAAGGGGTTATAATCAATCTTTACAATTAGCACAAAAAATACGCTTTCAATTAAATTTACCTTTAGATTACACTCATTGTCAGCGCATCCGCAATACGACACCGCAAGCAAAATTAGATAATAAAGCGCGTTTAACGAATTTAATCGACGCATTTGTAGTCAAGCCTTTACCAGCCAATTGGAAGCATATTTTACTTGTTGATGACGTATTAACGACTGGTTCAACAGTGGATGAAATTAGTAAAACTTTACTTGCTGCCGGTGCTGAATATATTACTGTTTGGTGTTGTGCAGCACGTTTTATTCGTGACTAAGAAACAATTGGCTGATAAAAAGTTATGGATTTGTACTTTTTGCTTTTCAATCTAATTGCTCATTTTTTTGCCAATCTTTAGCGAAAGTATTGATAGTGCTTTATCCAGTTTTTAAAACGAGGTCACCATGCTAGCACAATCACAATTAAAAACACCTATTACACCAGAAGACTATCTTGCTTTTGAACGTAAAGCTGAAGAAAAGCATGAATTTGTAGACGGTATTATTTATGCCATGTCTGGGGCGAGCCGTGAACACAACGAAATTACTGGCAACTTATTTGGTGAGTTATGGACACGTTTCAAAAAAACACCTTGTCGAGTCTATATGAACGACATGCGAGTCAAAATTAATGAAACTGATTATGTTTATCCTGATGTTGTGGGATTATGCGATGATATTCAACTTGAAGATGAGCAATTTGATACGCTAGTTAATCCTGCTTTAATTATCGAAGTTTTATCAAAATCCACTCAAAATTATGATAAAAACAAAAAAATGACTTTATATCAAAGTTTACCCACTGTGCAAGATTATGTATTGGTTTCTCAAGATGAGTATCGTGTTGAGCATTATCAACGAAAAAGTCAAAATCAGTGGTTATTTACCGTCTTGACTGAACCACAACAGATTTTACAATTAAACAGTGTCAATGCTGAAATTTCATTACAAGATATTTACGATAGAGTGACATTGGACAAATCATGAGCAGAAAACGGGTTAGTTTTCAATTTACATTACCAAAAGTATCTTGAATAGAAAAGGACACATTATATTTTCCAACAGCGGAAATAACTATTGATGTTAAATTCAAATCAATAAATGATAATTTGGGTTATTTTATTATTTATGCTACTTGTAATAATTTTTCACGATATTAAAATATTAATTATCTATTAAGTGAATTTCAATCGAAATAAAAAGTAACACTTTAAACGGATTTCACTATACTTGCGCACCGTGAATTATTATCCAAATAATACAGATTTGTGAATTTACGCTAAATTTAAGTACAATTTTTTTAGCGGCTAATTTCAGTATTTTTAATGATAAACTAAGGATAAATTCATGCAGAAATTCCCTTATGGCATCAGTGACTTCGT
>CAYMCP010000093.1:0-11301 GCA_964388965.1 uncultured Thiotrichaceae bacterium
TCTCGGTTAATTCAAACCAATTTAACTTTAAAGCATCATCAGTATCACGCAAAGGAATCTGATTAAAGTAACGGTAACGTTGAGTTATGCGCTGCTTGCCATTCCAATAGCTTCGCTCAATCTGTGTTACTTTTCCTATACGTTCAAAATCTGCTAGATTTTCATAAACATATTTATGTGAGCTGGGCTTACAAACCAATATTAAATTAAATCCTTCCTCTATCGCAGCTTCACAATATGGTTGATGACAAAATAAATCATCGCCCATTAAGGTCACTTTCCATGAAGAATAATCTTTTCCCCACTGTTTTAACCAACGCTTGGAAGCTGCTAACTCACAATCTTGTTTCTCATGCCCATCTTGAGGTTGAATAAATTCTGGCGGTAATGGTATGACCTGCGATTGATTCGGAGAGACTATTACTGGCGTTACTGCTGATGGTACTGTATCCAGTAAATTACGAATTTGGTTGGTACTTGGGATTTTGTGTACTCCAAATAGACTTGTCGCATTATTTTTCCCATGTTTTTTCTGCATCCGTTCTTGATAATCTAAAAACGAAGGACTTTGAGTGAAAAACACTGAAAATGCACTCAACACCGCATTCCTCATGCTATATTTTAGGTTGTTTGCTGTCCCTTTTTTACGACTATCTGGCAAATCACTGAATTGACTACTTATCTTTTCTATTAACACATTGAATGATAGAGGCTTGTTTTCTTCTCCAAATGGCATTGACATATTAATTTACTCGATTTTTATAGTATCCACTATTATACTATGGTTTTAAATTGAAAATTGCTGTCTTTTTTCAATATTCTTTGCTAATTCAAAATCTTTCAAAGCAGCTTACATTGCTCAACCAAGCAACTCTCTTTATCTATCTTTTTCTGCTTTTTTATTTGTTATGAAATAAGTCCCTATAGCAGAAATAACTGATGCAAGCACACCAATAACAACAAGAGCTAGAATATCATTCATGAATACGCACCGTTAAAAAGTTTACTTTATGGTAGACCCTTAAACTAATTATTAGTCTAAGGGCTTAATCAAACCCTACGGAAGCTTAGATACAGAAATATGCTCCAATAAGTTCATCACAGTGGCATCCATCACTTCAAAAATCGGTGCTGGATAAATACCAAATACCAACACTGCAACCGCTAAAACACCTAAAATCAAGGTTTCGCGTGCATTCAAATCTTCCAAGTTTTGCACATTTTCATTGGTCACTTCACCGTACATCACACGTTTAACCATCCATAACGTATACGCTGCACCTAAAATCAAAATCGTTGCTGCGGTAAAGGCAATCCAGAAACTCGCTTGCGCACTACTAATAATCACTAAAAACTCACCCACGAAACCAGACGTTCCCGGTAAACCAGCGTTCGCCATTGCAAACAACACAACAAACATCGCAAAACGCGGCATGGTACTCATCACACCACCATAAGCCGAAATCTCACGACTATGCACACGGTCATACAACACACCGACACACAAGAATAATGCACCCGAAATAAAACCATGTGAAATCATTTGCATCATGCCGCCCTGCATCGCCATCGAGCCACCCGCTAGTGAATTTGTATTATTAAAAATCATGAACGAAATGAAAAACCCCAAAGTCGCAAAACCCATGTGTGAAATCGAAGAATACGCAATCAATTTCTTCATATCGGTTTGAATCAAAGCAATAAAACTAATGTACACTACCGCAATTAGCGATAAACCAATAATTAACCAATCTAATTCCCGACTTGCATCTGGGGTAATCGGTAAACTAAAACGCAAGAAACCGTAACCGCCTAACTTCAACATGATTGCTGCTAAAATCACTGAACCGCCCGTAGGTGCTTCAACGTGCGCATCAGGCAACCAAGTGTGTACGGGAAACATCGGTACTTTCACGGCGAACGCAGCAAAAAATGCTAAGAAAATCCAAATTTGCGCGGTCATGCCTAAAGTTTGTTTGTGGTAATCCAAAATAGCAAAGCTGCCAGACACGTTATACAAATAAATTAACGCCACTAACATGAATATAGAGCCTAAAAACGTATACAAGAAAAATTTAATCGTTGCATACACGCGATTAGGTCCGCCCCACACACCAATAATAATGAACATCGGAATTAACATTGCTTCCCATAATACATAGAAAAACATTGCATCTAATGCGGAGAATACGCCAATCATTAAACCTTCCATGATTAAAAATGCAGCCATGTATTGTGAAGCTTTGTTTTTAATCACTTCCCAAGCGGCTAAAATTACTAATATCGTGCTAAAACTTGTCAAGATAATCAATGGCATAGAGAATCCATCAATACCTAAGTGATAATAAATATTAAAAGCAGGTATCCACTCATAACGCTCGCTAAATTGCATTGTGGCGGTTGCTGTATCAAAATCGAAATATAATAGTAATGACAACGTAAATGTTACCAAAGATACTATCAATGCAATCCCTTTTGCTATAGTCGAATCGTTCTCATCGCCAACAGCGAGCACCCAAAAGCCACCAAAGATTGGTAGCCAAAGCAGTAAACTGAGTAATGGTAAATCAGTAAACATCCGTTGTATTCCTTTTTGCCTTAGAGAACAAACACACCAAGCAACACCGCCAAGCCTAAAATCATGGCAAATGCGTAGTGGTACAAGTAACCCGTTTGTAGATGACGTACCACTGAAGCAGTCCAACCTACTAATTTTGCACTACCATTCACTGCAACACCATCA
This sequence comes from uncultured Thiotrichaceae bacterium, assembly GCA_964388965.1. Classification (GTDB taxonomy): domain Bacteria; phylum Pseudomonadota; class Gammaproteobacteria; order Beggiatoales; family Beggiatoaceae; genus Albibeggiatoa. Next base: position 2,744 of record CAYMCP010000093.1, read on the forward strand.
ATCAAGGTTACATCGCCTGCTTTCCACAAGGTGCGACCAATGCCGCGAGAGCCGCCAGCGAAAAACCATTCATTAAATCTATCAAAACCGTATTTTTGCTCTAACATATAATGTATTGGTTTTAATGTATTAGCAAAAAAGTTGGGAATGGTTCTGAAAAATGCGGGAATAAATGATAATGGCCAGTACATTAAAATTGCCGCAATCAATCCTGCCATTGCCAACATAAAAGGTAGTTGACTTAAACCGTGTACTGTAAATGTCCACACGCCATGCCATTCGTGAGCGTGCCCACCATGTGCCACGTGAATCGCATCGCCAAAATAATGACTATATAACATTGGACCAATCGCAATTGCTCCAATAATCACCGACGGAATCGCCAATAAAATTAATGGTAGAGTAACGACCCAAGGGGTTTCGTGTAAATGCGCTTTAGTGTGTTCATCCATGCGCTCTTTGCCGTGAAATACTAGGAAAAACATGCGGAAAGAATACAAAGCTGTAATAAATACCCCGAATAATACCGCGTAATAAGCATAATCCGCAGTCCAATTAAAATGCCCTGACATTTGTGCTGTATGCGCTGCCTCAATGATGGCATCTTTGGAATAAAAACCCGCTAATCCGGGTAAACCGATTAATGCTAATGAGCCAATCAGCGAAGTCCAGTAAGTAATCGGCATATATTTTCTTAAACCACCCATTTCACGCATATCCTGTTTATGGTGCAAGGCAATAATAACTGAACCTGCTGCCAAGAATAATAAGGCTTTGAAAAACGCATGAGTCATTAAGTGGAAAATTGCAGCCCCGTAAGCTGACGCGCCTAAAGCGACTGTCATGTAACCTAACTGGGATAAGGTCGAATAGGCGACAACTCGTTTAATATCGTTTTGTACTAAGCCTAGTAAGCCCATGAAAAATGCTGTTGTTGCACCAATGAACAAAATAAAGCTTAGCGCGGTCGTGCTTAATTCATACATCGGCGACATTCTAGCAACCATGAAAATACCTGCTGTCACCATTGTCGCAGCGTGGATTAATGCGGAAATGGGTGTAGGACCTTCCATTGAATCCGGTAACCAAACATGTAGCGGGAATTGTGCAGATTTACCCATCGCACCAATAAATAGTAAAATACAGATAACTGTCATTAATTCCCAACTGTAGCCCGGTATAATCTCGATAGTTTTGCTTGCAAGCTCGTTATGATGCGCTTCAACATAATGAAATACTTCGCCATAATTTAAGCTACCAAAGTACATCAACACTAAGGCGATGCCTAATAAAAACCCAAAATCGCCCACTCGATTGACTAGAAAGGCTTTTAAATTAGCATAAACTGCGGTTTCTTTTTGATACCAAAAACCAATGAGTAGATAAGATACTAAGCCTACCGCTTCCCAACCGAAAAATAATTGCATGAAATTGTTGGACATGACCAGCATTAACATTGAGAAGGTAAATAGGGAAATGAAGCTGAAAAAACGATTGTAGCCCTCGTCGTGTTCCATGTAACCTATGGTGTAGATGTGTACCATAAGCGATACAAAGGTGACGACAACCATCATTGTAGCAGTGAGCTGATCAATTAAAAAACCCACTTCAAGTTGTAAATTACCAATTGCTAGCCATTTGTATAAGGTTTGATTATAAATCTCGCCGCCGTCTAATACGATGTATTTGAATACATAAGCCGATAATAAAAACGCGATGCCCACGCCTAAAATGGTGACGCGGTGTGCATTAGCTCGACTGACGGGAAATAATCCCGCAATGATAGACCCAATTAAGGGTGCTAGCACAGTGGCTATGTATATGTTTTCCATATTTTGCATAAATGTTTATCCCAATAACTTGAAATCTGTCAACAATTTTCGAGCAAAATAAATTTTGCACTCCTGAAATCGAAAATTCACTTTAGCCTTTCATCGAATCCAAATCTTCAATGTTAATCGTGCCACGATTACGGAATAACACAATTAAAATCGCTAAACCAATCGCCGACTCCGCTGCTGCGACGGTTAAAATGAAAAATACGAAAATTTGACCTGCAATGTCCGCATTAAAGTGCGAAAAAGCAATAAAATTCATATTGACAGACAACAACATTAATTCGATACACATCAAAATGATTAATAGGTTTTTGCGATTTAAGAACATGCCTGCCATGCTCAAACAGAATAATACCGCGCCTAAAATTAAGAAATCAGATAACACTAACATAAGTCTTAGTCCCTTGGTTCAGCATCCATTTTTACAAGCCGTACACATTCTTCACGTTTTACAAATACTTGTTTTTCTGGCGCAATATATTTATGTTGACGTTTTTCACGCATGGTCAAAGCAATTGCCGCTACCATTGCCACTAATAAAATCGCAGCCGCTATCTCAAAAGGGTAGATATAGACCGTATATAAAGCCCTACCAAGCACTTCAGTATTTGGTGTTTCTGAGTTTGCAAATGCTGCAACCGTTTCAGGCGTAGCTAAACCTGCACTGGCATTCCATAACACTAAACCCATTTCGATTAGAATAATGATACCAACTAACGTGGCAATGGGGAAGTAACGAACAAAACCCTCTCGTACTACAGTGATGTTAATGTCAAGCATCATGACCACAAATAGGAAAAGTACCATTACTGCACCAACATAAACGACAATTAGAGTGATCGCTAAAAACTCAGCATGTAACAACATCCATATTGCTGCGGACGAAAAGAAGGCTAAAACTAAAAATAGTGCAGCGTGAACCGGGTTTTTAACAGTAATAACCCTTGTGGCGGCAAAAATTAGGATGGCGGCAAAAAAATAAAAAATGTATTTCTCTATCATTGTGGTACTTTACACTGTTAAAATTGAAATAAAACTATCTCGTTTATAAGCTTTTTCCGTCGGAATGCAGTTGAAACGTTTTGTGTCTTGGTAAATTAAGGCGACGGTCAAAACCGTATCGCTACACTGAACACCAGTCACAAGAAGAAGCTTTTATAAGAAATTAAAACGAAAACGTATCACCAACAAAAATGATGATTCTATCCATAAAACCTTCAATCCGTTCCCGGCGAACCATTTGATTATTCTCGTAAAAACGGCGCGCAATTAAACCACCATCTTTACCATACTCGTAAGTAATCCCGTTTAAATTACCTTTATCATCAAAAGCTTCGTGTTCAAGCCATTTTTCGCCGGTACGGTAGTAAATTGTCGCTTTCACGGGCAATCCATTTAAAAATTCCCAATCACCTTGTAAATTACCGTTATTGTGATAGCCTTTTGAATTACCTTCTTTTTTACCGTTAATGTAACGACGTTCCGCTTTTTTCTTACCATTTTGATAATAATCCGTTTCTAAACCTTCACGTATGCCGTTTACTAGAGATTGCTCGCGGAACAGCTCACCTGTTGGATAGTATTGAATTTCAGTTTCATACTTTTTACCCCCAGTAATTCTCAACTCATTACTCAATTTACCGTTGCGTAAAAATTCACGCTTAGATTCTAATTTACCGTCTTTATAAACGATTTCAGCTTTTAACTCGCCGGTTTCATAATATTCTTTAGTCGTACCGTGCAAACGACCATTCATGCGCGCATATTCAAAATGTATCGCACCATTTGGATAGTAAGCTTTATCCCTTTCCTCTGCTGCATAAGCAGAAACACTCAACAATAATAAAATTGTAATTAACCAACGCATAATCATGCTCCTTGAATGAGACAAACATTTACTTAGTTAGACTGACAATCTTGTGTTTGTAATTCACTGAATACCTTAAAATCAAGAACAGTCCTGAATCTCATTAAATTTCTATACCTTAAAAGTTTTAACGATAAGCGGCATCTTTGGCTCTATCTTCTGCTAACTGTTGTTCTATTTTATCACCAACAGCTAATAATTTTTCTTTTGTCATCAATAAATCGCCGCGCTGTTCACCGTGATATTCAAAAATGGGTGTTTCAACGATAGAATCCACTGGACAAGATTCTTCACAGTAACCACAAAAAATACATTTAGTCAAATCAATATCATAACGTGTAGTGCGTCGCGTACCATCTTCACGTTCAGCCAGCTCAATTGTAATAGCTAACGCCGGACATGTTGCCTCACATAGTTTACAAGCAATGCAACGTTCTTCTCCATTGGCATAACGTCTTAATGCGTGTTGACCACGAAACCGATGTGATAAAGGCGTTTTTTCTTCTGGATATTGAATACAGATTTTGCGCTCAAAAAAGAAGCGACCAGTTAAGCGCATCCCTTTGAGTAATTCCCATAAAAATAAACTTTTGACGTAATTAACCGCAGCACTCATCACAATTCCCCTTAGGTTAATATTAATTTACCAATAGCAACGACAATTATCCACACTAAGGTTATAGGAATAAATACTTTCCAACCCAAGCGCATGATTTGGTCATAACGGTAACGCGGGAAAGTGGCTCTAAACCATAAGAATAATAATAAGAAGATAGATAATTTTGCAAATAACCAAACAATTGCCGGTACAAACGCAAATGTGACTTCAAGAGGCGTACCTTGAAACGGAGATAACCAACCACCCATAAACATTAAAGTTGCAAGCATACCAATTAAAATCATATTGGCATATTCAGCTAAAAAGAAGGTTGAAAACAACATGCCTGAGTATTCGATATGGAAACCTGCGACAATTTCAGATTCACCCTCTGCTACGTCGAACGGGGCGCGGTTTGTTTCAGCAACACCCGATATGAAATAAATGATAAATAGCGGGAAGAGCGGTAAAAAGTACCAGTGCCAGATACCACCTGCTTGACCGTTGACAATTTCGCTTAAATTCAAGCTATTTGACATGATGAGCACGCCAACCAGAGTAAATCCCATTGCAATCTCATAGGCGATAATTTGAGCGGCTGAACGCATTGCACCTAAAAACGCATATTTGGAATTTGATGCCCAACCCGCAATGATCACACCGTATACGCCGATTGATGTCATAGCTAAAATATACAGTAAGCCCGCATTGATGTCGGAGACAACCCAGCCTTCTGCGAAAGGAATCACAGCCCACGCCGCTAGCGCAGGTGCTAAAGATAAAATAGGCGCGATGACAAATAGAAACGCATTAGAATTTGATGGAATAACAATTTCTTTAAACATCAATTTGAACGCATCTGCAAGCGGCTGCCCTAGACCAAAAAATCCAACTCGATTAGGTCCGATACGTAATTGCATAAAGCCAATTATTTTACGTTCTGCAAGTGTGTAATAAGCTACAGCACCCATGAGCGGTCCCACCAAAATGATAATTTGAATCAGCGATACTAAAACAAAAGTCACCTCATAAGGAAAGGGTGAGTTGTCGTAAACAATGTCCCACATACTGATTAGTTCCGTTTAGTTTTTAAAATTCGTCGATGTCAACTTGTTTATGAAATACGAGCGGTCAACAAGCTCGCTACTAATTCATAACATTAACTTGCACTTACATCGATTTGACCAGTCGCGCCAATTTCAGCACGGTATAAGAGTACACAATTGTCTGGAATCCGCTCGTCAATTTCCACAGGTAATATAACTTCGACACCATTTTGACTGACTTTCGCCTGAGTACGTAAACCCTTTTGTTGTGCCAAATTTGGATTGACATAAATATTGGCAGCACGCTTGCTATCAACTGTATCTTGCAACGCACTTGAACGTCGCACCAAGCTATCTAGCGCATACATCGGCGTTTCATGGATTAGTTGGATACCGTCATCAGCACTACTTACGTTTGTAATCTCTCCTGCTACGCTATTATCTACTTGTTTATCGCTTACCGCTGCTTTTAATTCATCACGCACTTGAGTCGAATCAGTATAATCAAAACCATCTATATCAAACAAATTACCCAACACCCGCAACACCTTCCATGCTGGGCGCGCTTCACCTTTCGGCGCGACTGCACCACTAAAGCTTTGCCATTGTCCTTCTAAATTGACATAAGTGCCAGATGTTTCTGTAAATGCTGCAATAGGTAGTAAAACATCTGCGCATTCTTTTGTCGTATCACTGGCATACGCGCTCAAGCTTATGGTAAACGCTTGTTTCATATTTTCAATCACGATACTGCTAGCGACATTGCTGTCTAATTCTGGCTCGGTGCCGAGTAGGATATATGCTTTCAATCCTTTGCTTAACATCGCTCGCGCATCTAAACCTTTATCAGTCGCTAAACCTGCTGCGCCACGATGCGGTAACATACCCGCTAACCATGCACCTGTATTATTCGCAGCCTCTGGCAAGTAACCTAATGTTGCACCTGTTGCTTTGGCAATGGCAACGGCTAAAGCGCGAATAATACTGAATTGATGATGTTGTGTAGCAATATTACCCAATAAAATTGTTTTCTTATCGCCAGACTTGAGGTTTTCAGCAATTGCAATTTGAATTTCATTTGCACTAACGTCGTTTAATTCAACGGGCAAATCAACATTGAAAGCTTTCGCAATACCCGCTAATGTCACTACCATGCTAGCAGGTGCGACAACTGCCTGATGAGCAATTTTATAATTAAATGTATAATTAACTGGATTGATAAAGTTGACGCTTGCACCTTTTTTAGATGCTTTATGAACGCGATGATTGATTAAAGGATGTTCTTTGCGAAGATTTGAACCGATGACTAAAATGCTATTACTGATTTCAATATCTGTAATTGCTTGACCAAGTGAAGGATATAACGGAGCTACATCTTGGTCTGAAAAATCTGTTTGACGTAAACGGTGGTCAATGTTGTTTGTACCAATACCGCGCATTAATTTCTGTAATAAATATAACTCTTCTAACGTTGCGACAGGGGACGCTAATGCACCAATATCACTAGTAGAATGAGATTTAATAATATCTTTCAAGCTGTCTACTGCGAAGGCTAAAGCCGTTTCCCAATCAGTTTGCTGCCACTGACCATCTTGTTTAATCATGGGCACAGTCAAGCGATCTGCTGCATTCAAGCCTTGATAGCTAAATCGGTCACGGTCGGACAGCCAAACTTCATTAATTGTTTCATTATCTTTTGGCACAACTCGTATTACTTGATTGCGACGGACATGCACATAAATATTTGAACCTAAGCTATCATGTGGTGCAATAGATTCTAGTTGTTGTAATTCCCATGCTCGCGCCGCGTAACGAGAAGGTTTTGCTGTCAGTGCACCAACAGGGCATAAATCAACTATGTTACCTGATAATTCAGAATCAACACTTTTTTCAATATAAGTGCCGATTAGGGTAGTATCACCGCGACCTGTTGCCCCCATTTCCTGTACACCCGCAATCTCGATACCGAAACGTACACAGCGAGTACAGTGAATACAGCGCGTCATTTCTGTGGCGATAAGTGGTCCAATATTTTTATCGAATACCACCCGTTTTTGCTCTTGATAGCGAGACACATCATTACCATAACCAACTGCAATATCCTGCAATTCACACTCACCGCCTTGATCGCAAATGGGACAATCTAGGGGATGATTAATAAGTAGGAATGCCATCACAGATTTTTGTGCTGCTAAGGCTTTGGTGGATTTAGTCCAAGCTTTCATGCCGTCCATGACTGGTGTTGCACATGCAGGCATCGGTTTTGGAGCTTTCTCAACTTCAACTAAGCACATGCGACAATTCGCCGCTACTGAAAGTTTTTTGTGATAGCAAAAGCGTGGAATATTAATCCCATTTGCGTCCGCCACTTCAATCAACATTTGACCGGGCTGTGCTTCGTATGGTTTACCGTCTATTTCAATGGTTGCCATTCTATATCATCCATTCATTTTATTTATGGCCTGAGTTACGACTTATCATAGTTAAAAATTCCACAGAAAAATAGTTCTATGGTTATCTAAACGCTGCAACACAAACTGCCAAAACAAGTTGTTTCAGTATGAGATTCGCTAGGCATTCGTTGAGCATCGCTAACTCTCGATGCTTGTTTTAAGCGCAAGGCTTGTTTAATGGTCTAAGCCGCGTTTAAATCACAGTTTTTCTCTAAACCGCAAGATTCGCCATACATACAAAGCAAATCACAGGCTTGTCATTCTACCAGAATTAAATCGAATAATACTAGTATAGAACCGATTTGACATCCTTAAAACTGAAGAGAAAATCATTCCTGTTTTCAGATTTAAAATATCGTTAAGCGTTTGCAAAAATACAAACGTTATTCACGTCGTCAACGTAACGGCTTGATAAATAAAGTCTTAAATGACTCTTCCGTGCGTTTAAAGTCTCGCTGGTTCTTGTCACGACTATAACAATTAATGCCTCTATATTGTAACAAATTTGAACAAATTTAACACCATTTCAGGTTTATTTTAGATTTCAAATGGGTTCTATATTTCAAATCTACAGTAGGGCAATCGCGTCAAATTAAGAAATATTCACTTAATCAATGAGTTATAAAAATATTGTTTTTATTATGGTATTTTGTTCAATACCCTCGCCACTAAACTTGCATAACGGGACTATGGATTCTACCTAAGCACGCACATTGGTTAGTGATTTGGGATATAAAATTATCATCAGCGAAATCA
>CAYMCP010000094.1:0-11265 GCA_964388965.1 uncultured Thiotrichaceae bacterium
TACACCTAATATTTTAGCTGCTTCTGAAATGCTTAATAACTTATTCATAATTACTGAAAACTCTGAAAAAGTTTGTAAGTCATTGATTTTAGGTGGAGCGTATTTGCATAAGTGATTGATTTTATTATAGGCAAAAAAAGTTTTTCGGAGTTCTCAGCATAATTACTAAGCATAGAAAAGTATAACTAAGTTTTCAATAGCTGCTATCTAACCCTGTCATCAAAATTTTAAATTACGTGCCCAATGTAAGTTGCGTCGTCGCCCAATTGCATGCACCAGCATCCCACAATATTACCGTAATTTTATAATGTATGGGAAATAATGGTATTAATCATTTTAACTGTTGCCTCAATAGCAGCCATATTTTGATCAGGATCAACACCGCGTGTTGTTATTACCAGAGGCTTGCCACTTTTCTTAATCTGCCAAGAAATCGCCGCTTGTACCAAAGCATTAGTTTGACCTCCAGGCGGAATGGTAACGTTATAATCCAATAATTGCGGCATTGGAATATTAAATTCAAACAATACCTCTTGTAACGCATTCATAAACGCATCATAACCGCCATTGCCATGTGAATACGCTTCAACAACCCGGTTGCAATAAGCACATTTAATTGCAGCAACAGGTTTGAGTTGATAAGTTGAACTAATTGAACAATATAACAATTTAAACGGTCGATCTTCGGGCATTTCAAAGATGTCTAATATCAAATAAGGCAAATCTTCGACAGTGATCACTTCCTTTTTATCACCGAGTTCGATAATTTTTTGCAACAAAACTTGTTTTTCTACTTCAGTGATTTCAATATCTAACTCTCGTAAGCACATGTCTAAATTTGCTTTTCCTGACAATTTGCCCAATGCGTATTTAGTTTTGCGATTAAAACGTTCTGGTTTTAGTGGATTTGAGTATAACTGCCCCTTTTTATCACCATCCGCGTGAATGCCTGCTGTTTGCGTAAACACATTTTTGCCATAAATTGGCTTATTATTCGCCATGCGATGCCCCGAAAACATTTCGACATATTGCGATGCTTTATGTAATTTCGTCTCATCAACATTAATTTGCAGATTTAAAAAATCTCGAATAGCAATCACAACCTCGTCTAATGGTGCATTTCCTGCGCGTTCACCCATACCGTTTACCGTTGCATGAATACCTTTTACACCAGCCTTTGCCGCAGCCAGTGCGTTTGCAGTACCAACACCGTAGTCATTGTGCGGATGGAATTCAAAATGCACATCTGGATAACGCTGAATGACTTGACTAACATACTCGTAAGTATCAAATGGACTAAAAACGCCCAAAGTGTCAGGCAATAAAATCCGTTGCACCGGCAATTCATTTAATGCTTCAATTAAATCGAATACATATTGTGGCGAATTTTTAATGCCATTAGAAAAATCTTCTAAATATACATTTACTTGTAAATCATTTTCGATAATAGTATTAATGGTTGCGCGAATATCTGCGATATGTTGCTCTGGTGTTTTGCGTAATTGTTCGGAACAGTGTTTATATGAGCCTTTAGTCAATAAATTTAAGCGTTGAATCCCGACCGATTTTGCCCATTCAGCCGAGCGGTCGCCATCAATGAAACTCAAAATTTCAAATTTATCCGCTAATCCTGCATCTTGTGCCCAATGCAATATTTTAGTAACAGTTTTTTTCTCGCCGTCGGAAACGCGGGCAGAAGTAATTTCTAAGCGATCAACTTTAACTTCAGTTAGTAACAATTTCGATAAAGTCAGCTTCTCCTCTGCGGTATAAGAGACATTTTGCATCTGCTCCCCGTCTCTCAAGGTCGTGTCCATTATTTCTAAACATGCTTTACTCAAAGTCAATTTCTCAATCCTTTTTTTTATGATAAAGATACCCGACTATAGGGCACAATTCTCAATAAATGCAGCCATTTTTATTTTATCTTTAATGCCTTTAGTCAGCTCCACTCCGCCACTTACATCTACAGCGTAAGGTTTTAACTGTTTTATCAGCAAAGGCAAATTTTCAGCCGTCAATCCACCAGCGATAATAAACGCTTGGTTACAATTTTGTGGTACCAGTTGCCAATTAAAAATTTCACCAGTACCTCCCTTTACACCTTTTACATAAGTATCGAGCAAAATTGCTTGCGCTTGATGATATTGTGAAGCATAGGCTTTAATATCTGTATCTTTATGCACACGTAACGCTTTGATATATGGGCGATTAAATTGAATACAATACGCAGGATTTTCCGCGCCATGAAATTGCAAAACATCCAACGGTACTTGATCTAAAATGTGTTTTACCGTCTCAGTTTCTTCGTCTACGAATAATCCTACAGTTGTGACAAAGGCAGGCAAAGCTTGAATAATGGCTTGTGCTTGTGTAATCGTCACGGCACGCGGACTTTTAGCGTAAAACACCAAGCCAATCGCATCCACTCCTAAATACGCTGCATTTAGTGCATCTTCTATACGAGTAATGCCGCAAATTTTGATTCTAGTACGCATTATTTTTCAATTTTTTTAATTATTATGTCGTGGTTAAATAAGAGATAGGCATCATACTATTTTACACACCATCGTTTATTGATAAAGTATTTTTTACTAGAATGACAGATTTTTTGATTCTGAAATGCACCAAAATTTTAAATGTAATATTCATAAAAAATAATCACGTTCTACCGTAATCATCATCAAAACGTATAATATCATCTTCACCTAGATAACTACCTGATTGCACTTCAATAATTTCTAAAGGCACTTTGCCCGGATTTTCTAAACGGTGCTTCGTACCCAATGGAATATAAGTAGATTGATTTTCAGTAACGATGAATACTTGATCGCCACAAGTCACTTTTGCCGTCCCCTTCACCACAATCCAATGCTCTGAACGGTGATAGTGCATTTGCAACGACATACAAGCTCCCGGATTTACCGTAATACGTTTCACCTGAAATCGTGACTCCACATCAATATTTTCATACGTTCCCCAAGGACGGTGAGCTTTACGGTGTAAATTTACTTCCTCACGGGCTTGCCGTTTTAATTCAGCTACAATATTTTTAATATTTTGTACTTGCTCTCTATGTGCAATCATGACAGCATCAGCCGTTTCTACGACAACATGATCTTCCAAGCCGATTGCCGCAATAAGTCTATATTCAGAGCGTAAATAACAATTTTTCACATTTTGCGTTAATACATCACCATGACACACATTACCATTTTCATCTTGCTCTGAAATCTCCCATAACGATGCCCACGAGCCTACATCACTCCAGCCTGCGTCCAGAGGAATCATAATTGCGTCTTGGGTTTTTTCCATCACAGCATAATCAACTGAATCGTTAGGAGATAATTTAAATGCAGCTTTATCTAAACGTAAAAAATCAATATCTTCAATTGCATTTTCAATTGCTTGATGACATGCACCGTACATATCAGGATTAAAATTTTCTAATTCATGTAGATAACGTTGTGCTGTAAACATAAACATGCCGCTATTCCAATAGTAATCACCTGATTGTATATAGTGTTGTGCTGTTTCCAAATCTGGTTTTTCAACAAATCGCACTACTTTAAGGGCTTCGGTGTCTGGGATTAATACATCTTCTGTTTTAATGTAACCGTAACCCGTTTCTGGATGCTGCGGCACAATACCAAAAGTAACTAAACTACCTTCTTGTGCTAATGGATAAGCCGTATTCACTGCCTCGTGGAACACTGCCACATTTTGAATAAGATGATCGGCTGGTAAAACTAGCAATGTTGCATTTGAATCGTAAGTCAGCGCTTGGAACGCAGCAATTGCGACTGCCGGAGCGGTATTACGTCCAACGGGTTCTAAAATAATATGTCGAGTAGATTGATTAATTTCACGCAATTGCTCTGCAACAAGAAAACGATGTGCTTCATTACAAACGACAATTAATTTATCTAATTCTGGCAAACCGTGAAGGCGTAAACTTGTATTTTGCAATAGCGTTTTATCGCCGACCAATGCAAGTAATTGTTTAGGATAATATTCACGAGAAAGTGGCCACAAACGGCTACCGATACCACCAGAAAGTATGACAGGAATTAACATATTTTTATCATCACCAATAATTTTATTTATTTTATCAAAAAACGAATAAAAAGCTAGATATAGTCAATTTTGTTCTTTTTTTATTTTTTTGCACTTTTTATCTCCAAACCAAGACGTTGTATCACATCCATTGACAACGTATTTATGATGGATTGATAAGTAGGCAAAGGCGGTTTAGGTTGCAAAATGAGTTGTAATCGCTCAGGTTGTTGAATAAATTGCGTCAGGCTATCAATACTACTTGTTTGTAATGGAATATTTAATGTTTCGATGTCATGACGGATTTTGTATGCAAGTTGTTGTTTAAATATATTTTCTACTTGATTGTTGCGATGTGCAGTAAATGTAGTTAATTTTTTCATTAAATTCTGCTCTTCATAATTTATGACAAATTGTTCTAATTGGATTAATTTTGCTTGTTCAGACCATTCCACTAGTAAAAGCGGTACATTCAATAAATTAGCGGTAATGTCTATATTCGCCCAATGTTGTCCTTGAATATTAAGCGATATAGTTAAATTATCAGTAGTTTGTTTAATGAGTATGTCAACATTCATTTTAAATTGCGTAAAACCTGATTGACGTAACTCATGCAGGCTTAGATAATAAGGTTTGTAACTAAATAAGATGTTTGGTGCTTGACTTGAAATATCTGGTACATCCATTTGTACATTAAATAATGCTAAGTGTGAGCGAGTAGGTAAGCGTTTTTTGATGTCATAAAATAAATATGCTTGATGTAAAATTAATTTTTCAATCGTAATATTAGGTAAATTTTCCATTGTCAATTGCATATTTTGAATAACAATGTCACCTTTCCAAGAAAGCCTTGCATCATCATAATTTAATTGAATATTTTTTATAGCTGATTGATTTAACGTATTTAATTTGTATTGAATTTGATAATCAATATAAGCTTTCGCTCCGCCAAGTAAAGCCGCAATAAATATCAGTAGACCAATCGTTATATTTTTCGACATGCAAGACCTATTACAAAATGAATTTAAGAGTTACGCAGTTTAGTTCAAAGTATAGCGTGGAGCTCTAAGGTAAGCCATTAATGCCTCTCGAATAATTTGCATTTTAGCTTCAAACCAACTATATCCTGTCGCATAAGCGTAGGTTTCCAGACTAAGGAAAGCGCGTAATGCCATTGCTATATGGTTGCGCTGAGCCGTTGCGGAACGTGCCTAACATTTTTCAACGCCGCAAAATTGCTTAATACCACGATGATAATTCTCAATCGCCCATGTTTTTTCAGCCGTAGCCAATCGTTCAAGTACTGTCATGTCGAGATGATTTGTTGCCCAATGTTCAGCGTCTCCGTTTTTGTCCACTGTCCTGAACACTTTGATAAAACCGTATCTCTTCAGGTGAACGATACGCCCTGCATGACCAATATCTAACCTTGCTATGGCAACATTACCACTCTTGTCGGGATTGACCAGACGGTTTGATTTCAGGCGAGTTAGCCTGTGCCAGTGAAAGCTACGGATTAGCTTGAGATTTCCTAACCTGCTGTACTAACTGTCAAAACACACCTATTCAGGCTTAAACCCCTTGGAATGCGCTATTTTTACCAGCGCGGCAAAATAGCTTTTCTGGGCAGCAACCAAAAAGTTGCTATAGTCGTATTCATCACAGCGTCTCGGATTCATCGGTTTATGATACTGCTTATTTGGCAACTGTGTAACACATAAAGGTTAAATTTTATTTGCCGAGTAATGCCAAAAAACTTTATTCCCGTTTTACTTTTGATCTTGATAATTGGTAATGTATAACCGATAATCAGCAAGATATTTGACAGCATGGAGAAGAATAACAATGACAATTAGACGCTTCTTGTATTTTTTTCATTTAAACCTGTTCATATTGCTAACAGCTTGTGGGCAAGAGCAAACAGCACAAACTTACCAACCTGAATTTAGTCAAACAGATGAGAATATCAAAAAAGAGGAGTATATTTTTGGTGTACATCCGCTGCATAATCCCCAACAATTACAAATCGTTTATAGTCCTGTTGCCAGTTATCTAAACCAACACTTTGATAATATTGAATTTCGTTTAGAAGCCTCTCGTAATTACGCGGCATACGAAGAGAAATTGTATAACAAAAAATTTCATTTCGCTTTACCTAATCCTTATCAAACGATCATTGCTGAAGATAAAGGTTATATTATTTTTGGTAAAATGGGTGATGATGAAAATTTTCGTGGTATTTTTATCACTCGCAAAGACAGTGGTTTAGGCGAACCAATTGATTTAAAAGGTAAAAAAATTAGTTATCCTGCTCCTACTGCTTTAGCTGCGACCATGCTTCCGCAATATTTTTTACATACACATGGTATTGACGTAAATAATGATATTGAGAATTTATATGTTGGCTCTCAAGAGTCTTCAATTATGAATGCGTATTTAAATAAAGTTGCCGCTGCCGCGACTTGGCCTTTACCTTGGAAAATCTTTTTAAAAGAACAACCTGATTTTGCTGCTGAATTAGAAGTTAAATGGGAAACGCCCACATTACCTAACAATGGTTTAGTTGTACGTGATGATATGCCGCAAGATATTTTGCAAAAAGTTTCTGATTTATTGCTTAATTTGCATACACACAAAGAAGGTCAAGAAATTTTGGCACGGATGCCATTGTCTCGATTTGAAGCCGCTAATCATGACACATTCCAAGCTGTCAGAGATTTCATCCAAACCTTCACAAAAGAAATCCGTTCTCCTCAAACAAAATAAGTATTAATTTATTGCATGAACTCTATTTTTTAGCTTTTTAACCATTAAAATAGAGTGGAAAATTATTGGATTTTATAGTGAATATAAGTCTTAAAAATACTAAACAGCACATTTTGATTAAACTCGTCCACATATTTACAAAATTATTCCATATTACCAACCAGTTATGGCATAAATCTATTCAACGCCAACTTGTGTTAGGTATTGCGCTGGTTCACGCTGTATTAATGACAATCTTCATTTTAGATTTAACCGAACGTGAACGAAATTTTTTACAACAACAAAGTTTACACCAAGCTAAAGCCCTATCTGAAATGTTAGCCGCAAACAGTAGTTCATGGGTATTAGCGAGTGATGTAGTTGGATTAAATGAAATTTTAAGTTATCAAAAACGTTATCCCGGACTAGATTACGCGATGGTTATTTCTCAACGCGGTCAAGTGTTAGCTCATACTAGCACAGAATTTATTGGTCATTATTTAAATGATGAGAAAAGTAAAGAAATTTTTAGCAATAAAATAGATTTTGAAACAAAAATATTATGGAAAACTAAAGATTATTTAGATATAGCCTCGCCTATTGTGTCCACAGGCAAACTAATTGGCTGGGTACGGGTAGGATTGTCTACAAAATACGTCGAAGAAAATTTACAAGTCGTAACACGTAATGGTTTATTGTATACCTTGCTAGCAATATTGGTTGGTATTTTGTTTGCGGTAATTATGGCGCGTGGTTTGACGGCAGGCATTAAAAATTTACTCGACGTTACAGATAAAGTACGTCAAGGTGAACGCCAAGTACGTGCAGATGAACTACGTTATGATGAAATTGGACGATTAGGTAAAGCTTTTAATGAAATGATTATTGCTATTGATAAATCAGACCGTGAATTAACAGTTGCCAAAGAGCAAGCAGAACAAAGTAATCACGCTAAAAGTCAATTTATCGCTAATATGAGTCATGAATTGCGCACGCCGCTAAATGCAGTTATTGGTTATAGTGATATGTTGCAAGAGGAAATTGGAGAGTTAGATACAAGAGTTAGATACAAGTGAAATCGCTTCAGATTTATCAAAAATTAATGCGGCAGGACAACATTTATTAGGTTTGATTAATGATATATTGAATTTATCTAAAATTGAATCTGGTAAAATGGAAGTATTTAATGAAACATTTGATGTCCGAAAAGTTTTGGAAGAAGTCATTACTACTGTAGATATTTTAGCTAAAAAGAATCGTAATAAATTAATTTTTCGTTGTGATTCTGATATTGGTTTAATGCACTCGGATGTGACCAAAATAAGACAAATTTTACTCAATTTATTGGGTAATGCGTCTAAATTTACCGATAATGGGACGATTACTTTGAGTGTTAGTAAGCAGCAGAGAAATAATGTTGATTGGATTTGTTTCTCAATTGCTGATACGGGCATTGGTATTTCAGAGCAGCAACAGAAAAAATTATTTAAAGCGTTCAGTCAAGTTGATGCCTCCAGCACACGTAAATACGGAGGAACAGGATTAGGTTTATCGATCACTAAACGTTTTACCGAAATGTTGGGGGGTGAGGTCAGCATTCAAAGCGAGCCAAATAAGGGTACTGTATTTACAGCATATTTTCCGCTTAAAATGGTAAGTCGTCAGAGTATTCCAGAATTGGAACAGCAATTAGCGCAAATTCCACCTGTATTGGAAGATAAACAGTCCACTATTTTGGTCATTGATGATGATGCTGATGTTAGAGGTTTGTTAAGTAAATACATTAAACAATTAGATTATAGAGTGGTAACCGCAAAAAATGGACACGAAGGTTTGCAACTTGCGCATCAATTAAATCCACAATTAATTACTTTGGATGTTATGATGCCAAGCATGGACGGTTGGACGGTGTTGACAGAATTAAAAAGTGACCCTCAATTACAGCATATTCCTGTCGTTATGTTGTCTATGATTGAAAATCAAGAATTAGGTTATTCACTAGGCGCAGCAGAATATTTGCTTAAACCTATTGAATATAAAAAAATTATGAAAGTGCTGGATAAATATCGTACAACGGCACAGCGCGGAAAAATCCTTGTTGTTGAAGATGATATAATGATCCGTGATATGCTTAAAAAAATGTTAAACAAAGATGGTTGGAAAGTGATTTTTGCCAGTAATGGCAAGGTAGGATTAAATATATTGCAAGATGAACAGCTAGATATTATTTTATTAGATTTAATGATGCCCAAAATGGACGGTTATGAATTTATCAGTTGTTTACGCAGGCAAAAACAGCAACGTAAAATTCCAATTGTTGTTTTAACCGCCAAAGATGTAACGCTAGCAGATAAGCAACAATTATCTGAAGTTCATGCAATATTCCAAAAGGGCGCGTATCATCGAGAGGAATTATTAGCAGAATTACGTGATTTATTGATTCAGAATAATAAAACATAAAGCAGCACAGTAAACTTGATATTTACAGAGCTGGTTTGATAACTTACTTTCCGTATTTAGTATCCTGAATATTTTATCTTTTCTCTCGTTTCTATCCATTAAACCGCTCGATTAAAATCATCGCCATCTTTTTTAAGTTAAGACAATATCATATTGCTCTTGCGTGTATGATGCCTCTGGCTGAAAGCGGATCGGACGATTAATGAATTCTGCTAATTCTGCTACTGTTGTTGATTCATCATCTAAAATTAAATCTACGACCTCCGTCGAGGCTAGCACTAAAAAACCATTAGATTCAAATTGACGGGCTTCGCGTAGAATTTCTCTAAAAATCTCATAAGTAACTGTTTCTCTTGTTTTGATTGTGCCACGTCCGCAACAAATTGGACAAGGTTCGCATAAAACATGCTCTAAGCTTTCACGAGTGCGTTTGCGAGTCATTTGCACCAAGCCTAATGAGGATACATCGCTAATGTGACTTTTGGTGTGATCTTTTTCTAAAGACTTTTCCAATACACGCAATACTTGCCGCCTATGCTCACCATCAATCATATCAATAAAATCGATAATAATAATCCCACCTAAATTGCGTAATCGCAGTTGGCGCGCAATAGCTTGTGCTGCTTCCAAATTGGTTTTAAAAATGGTTTCTTCTAAATTGCGACTGCCTACAAAACCACCTGTATTTACGTCAATTGTCGTCATCGCTTCGGTTTGATCAACAACTAGATAACCACCTGATTTAAGCTGTACTTTTCTTTCTAATGCGCGATTAATTTCATCTTCAATCGAATATAAATCAAAAATCGGTCGTTCGCCCGGATAATATTCAATATTGGACGCTAATTCTGGGATGAATTTATGTGCAAAAGCAATGGCTTCTTGATAAGTTTCGTATGAATCAATACGCACTTTTTCAATCTGTGAACCCATTAAATCACGAATGGTACGAATAACTAAAGAAAAATCTTTATAAATCAGTGTCTTTTGCATACTTTTCGCATTGCGTTCTTGAATATCTTCCCATAAACGACATAGAAACTGCATATCAGCCCATAGCATTTCTTCCGTCGCGCCTTCTGCTGCGGTGCGAATAATAAAGCCGTAACAACATCTATCGTTTTCAATTTCTGTAGCAGGCATCGCTTGTACGACTAGTGTATCATCATCAGTGTGCTGCTCGAACATTGGCTGTCCAGCAATACCCATTAAACGTAATCCTATATCTTTTAATCGTTTACGTTCTTCATCTTTCTCAATTCGAGTTGAAATGCCAATCATGTGCGGCGAATAGGGTAGGAATACAACATAACGGGAAGGGATAGATATTTGTGTCGTAAGACGCGCTCCTTTAGTCCCAAGTGGGTCTTTAACGACTTGTACGAGTAGATGTTGACCTTCGTGGATAAGTTCACTGATAGAGGACTCTTTGCGATCCGTATTAGGATTTAGAGTGTGAACGTTAATGATGTCTGACGCATGAAGAAACGCCGCACGTTCTAAACCAATGTCTACAAACGCCGCTTGCATTCCCGGTAATACGCGACAAACCTCACCTTTGTAAATATTACTGACTAATCCTCGCTTACTAGTGCGTTCAATCATCACCTCCTGTAATACACCATTTTCGACCACTGCAACACGAGTTTCTTTAGGTGTCACATTAATTAAAATTTCTTCACTCATTAGTATCCTATGCTTTTAGTTTTGTAATTTTGAGCTATTTTATAAACTAAACTTATCTTTCGTCTACAAATTTATCTAATACCACGTAAAACCTTGTCTTTCACAGCGAAAATATAGGTGCAACAGACATCGCTTCAATGCTATTAAATTAAGCAATTTTTGTCATGCTAAACTTGATTAGGAATCCTTATTTTTCAAACAATTGTGGATTTCCGCTTGTGCGAGAATGATGCTAATTTAATAGCACTAGTGCACCGTGTGGGGGGTTAGATAGCAGCTATTGAAAACTTAGTTATACTTTTCTATACTTAGTAATTA